>CAZNEU010000241.1:0-1652 GCA_964571915.1 uncultured Phycisphaeraceae bacterium | reverse complement strand
CACGGCCAGCATCGTGGGCGGCAGTTCGGCGTATCCGAACCTTTCGGCGGGCGGCGGCACGGGGTTCAACACCACCCCGTTCGTGGTCTCGGTCAGCCCCTCGCACGTCTGCGGCAACGTGATCAACCTGCGCCTCAACATCACCAGCAACGAGGGGACGGGCGTCTACAACTTCTCGTTCCCCACGGGGCAAGCCGGTGCCACGGGCTCGCCCATGACGTTCTCCTACACCACGCCCGCCGTCTTCATCCCGGACAACAACACCGCGGGGGCGGTCGCCAACCTCGCCGTGAGCGGCCTCACCGGCACCATCGCGGATGTGAACTTCCGCTTTGACGGCACCTCATGCAGCACCGCCATCGGCTCCACCACGGTGGGCCTCGACCACACATGGGTGGGCGACCTGGTCATCACGCTGCAGAGCCCGACGGGCACGATCATCTCGCTGGCGAACCGCCCGGGCGGTGGCGGCAACAGCGGCGTGAACTTCTGCACGACCACGTTCGACGATTCCGGCGGGGCCGGCTCCATCCAGTCCATCACCAGCGCTGGCGCTCCCTATTCCAACAGTTACACACCCAACGCGCCCCTCTCGGGCTTCAACGGGCAGAGCCCCAACGGCACCTGGCAGTTGAAGGTGGTGGATGCCGCGGCGCTCGACACCGGCAACATCCGTCGCTTCTCGATCATCGTGACGACCACCACCCCGCCCGTGTGCGACCCGCCCGCCGCGGGCGTGGTCTGCCCGGCGATCACCGGGCATCCCGGTGCCGCCACGCTGTGCGCCGGCGGCACGGCCAACTTCTTCGTGAGCGCCAGCGGCACGGCTCCGCTCACGTACCAGTGGCGGCGCAACACGGTGCCGCTGGCGAACGGCGGCGGCATCAGCGGCTCGACGTCGGACGCGCTGGCCGTGGCCAACGTGGGCCCGGCCAACGCGGGGACGTATGACTGCGTGGTGGCCAACGCCTGCGGCAGCGCCACCAGCAACGGTGCCGCGCTCACGGTGAACACCCCCCCGGCGATCAACTCTGGGCCCGGTGCGCTCACGCTGTGCGCGGGCACCAACGCGCTGTTCACGGTCGGGGCCTCGGGCACCGGCACGCTCACGTATCAGTGGCGCAAGGACGGCAACCCCATTCTCGGGGCCACGCAGACCTCGTACATGATCGTCGGTGTCGCCGCGGCCAGCGCGGGGACGTACGACTGTGTGGTGAGCAACACCTGCGGCAGCACCCCCAGCGGCGGAGCCCTGCTCACGGTGAACACCCCGCCCGCGTTCAACATGCAGCCTGCGGCGGCATCGGTGTGCGAGGGCTCGGGGGCCGAGTTCACGGTGGCCGCGTCGGGCGCGGGGCCGATTACGTACCAGTGGCGACGGAACGGGTCCGACATCTTCGGTGCCACCTCGGCGACGTACACCATCGCATCGGTGAGCGCGGGCGATGCGGGCACCTACGACTGCGTAGCGACCAACGCGTGCGGCAGCACGCCCAGCAACGGCGTGGCGCTGGCCGTGGGCGCCCCCCCCGTGATCACGCTCCAGCCGACCGGGCAGGCCGGGCTGGCCGGCGCCACCGTGGTGTTCACGGTTGACGCGACCGGCGAAGGCCCGCTGATGTACCAGTGGCGCAAGGACGGCGTGGACATGC
>CAZNEU010000240.1:0-4759 GCA_964571915.1 uncultured Phycisphaeraceae bacterium | reverse complement strand
TCGGTGATGGCCGCCATGTCGCGCTCGGGCGTGCCCATCGCCGATGCGCTCACCACCGCCAATCAGGCGATCACGCACCCCACGCTGCGCTCGCAGATGGAGCGGCTGCGGCAGAAACTGGTGGAGGGCGGCGGGCTGCGGATGCTGATCGACGAGGTGCTGAGCCTGCCCCTGGCCACGCGCCGGCTGCTGATCGCCGCGGAACGCGCGGGCGACCTGGAATCGGCCTTCACGACCCTGGCGGTGGACATGACCGAGGAGGTCGAACGGCGCTCCGGCCGCCTGATCGCCATGATGCAGCCGGCCGTCATCATCATCATGTTCCTGATTATCGGGTCGCTGCTGGCGGCGATCATGATCCCCATGCTGACCCTGTCCAGCCGCGTGGGGGCGTAAACGGGCTTCGAGCGTGGTTTGTTGGGGGCAGGTGCGGGATTGGCCGATCCGTATTTGCTGCCGCCGCGTATCGTTGGGTCGGTAGAACCTCGTGCCGGGGATCGCCGATGCGGTTTGACGCGTCCCGGTTGTCAAGGAGATTGACCATGCTTCGCACGCGCGCCCTTCGCCCGGGTTTTACGCTGCTGGAAATGATGCTGGTGGTGGTCATCATGGGCATCCTCGCCACGGTGGCGGTGGTCTCCATGAGCGGGCAGACCAACAAGGCCCGGCGCGACGCGACCATCGCGCGCATGCGGCAGATCAAGGTGGCGCTGGAGGAGTACAACGGCCGCTACGCCGTCTACCCGCCGTCGCTGGTGGTGCTCACGGTGGGGTCGACCAAGGCGCTGGAGGCCGCGGCACTCACCGATTCCTGGAACAGGCCCTTCAACTACGCCTTCCCCGGCTCCAGCGGCGACCCCGAGCAGCCCTACGACCTGTACAGCGCGGGCAGCGCGGCCGGGGCGGGCCGTCCTGAAGACACGATCAACCTCTGGACCATCGACAAGAAGTAGCGGTACGGTGTTCGCCCCGTCCAGCGCGGGGCGGCCGCCTCAACGGCCATGAATCCCCAGCCTCCATCCCGCCCGCGGCGCGGCTCCACGATGATCGAGGTGGTGCTGGCGGGGGTGCTGCTCTCCATGATCGCCGCCTCCGTGTTCTCAGCCGTCTCACAAACCATCGGCGCCGATGCACGTCGCCGGCAACGCCTCGCGGCCCACGAACTCGCCAGCCGCCTGCTTCTGCAATACCTCGACAGCCCCAAGGGCCTCCCTGCCGAAGGCCAGCCCTACGCCGACGGCGTCTACACCTTTCGTTGGCAACTCACGAGTGAACCCGCAACCGTGCGCAACGACAAGGAGAAGATCAGCGCCGTGTTCGACACCACCTGCCTGCTCCGTGTGCGCGTATTTGATGGTGTTGCCAAGGGGGGCGCCGGGCAGGAGGGTCCGCAACTGGCCGAGATCGTGCGCTTCTACAGCCCCTTTCTCATGCTCTCGCGCGGCGTGGATGCCAAGAACCGCGCCCTGACCGACCCGGACATTCTGGGCCGGATGCTCGGCACGGCCCGCGGCGCGGGCGGGGGCGGGGGAGGCAGGCCATGAAACACCGCTCGCCCACATCCCGTCGCGGCTTCACCCTGCTCGAACTCATGCTCGCGGCCACGCTGGGGGCCCTGCTCATCGCCACCGCTGGCGGCGTGTTCGGCGTGATCTCGCGCAGCCAGCAACGGGCGAGCGAGGTGGCCACCATGACGGCGGAGACGGCCCGTCTGCGCGAGGTGATCCAGGCCGGTCTGCGCCAGATCGTGGCGACGACCAAGACCAAGGCCAACTCCCGCACCGGCGGCAGCACCGCCGTGGCCCAGCCCGTGAACCCCGCGGGCACCGCCAACCCCGTGCCGGTGTCGCCCGAAGATCTCCTCGCCGCCGCCGCCAGCGGCGGCGCGGCGAACGCAAGAACCCCACCCGTGGGAGCCAGGGGCTCGCTCCCCGTCGGCAAGGAGGCCGCGGCGAAGGTGATCGCCGATGCCAAGAAGTCCAGCAACAAGGGCGGGCGCGGCGCGGCGATGGAAGAGGACGAGACCACCCCGCCGCGCGTGCTGCTGGAGCGGGATGCGGCGGGGAGCGAGCAACGGCTCGAGTTGGTGGTGGCAGGGTCGCCGTGGTCGGTGCGCGTGCGCGATGGCACCAGCGTTCTGCCCATGCCCGAGGCGGGCGGGGGGGTGCGCGGGGCGTTTGAACTGCGGCCCGATACACGCGGGCCGGGTCTGGCCATGTACTGGCGCGTGTTCGCGATGGGCGAAGGCCCCGCGCCCGAGCGCGTGGCCCTGGGCGAGGCCCGCATCTGCGGCGGCATCAGCACGTTCGCATGGGAACTGTTCAAGACCAACGAATCCACCGGGCAACTGGAGGGCCGCGCAGACCTGGTGGCCCGCACACCCGCCAGGTTGCCCGCCTATGCCGAGGTGAAGGCCCGCTTTGTCGACGGCAGCGTGGTGAACTGGATGTTCGAGGTCGCGTATGTGGTGGGACGCGAGCAAGACACGCTCCCGATCGTTCCCGCCACGCTGGCCGCACGCCTGGCCGATGCCCGCGCGGCGGGCACCGCCACCATCACCCCCGGCGGTCCCCCGGGGGTGAACCCCGGCCCCGCCACAGGCACGGGCACGGGCACAGGCACGGGCACCGGCGGTCTCTCACCAACCGGCCGCACGCTGCGCGAACGCGTGGGCAACAACGTGATCGACATGAAGCGGCCTCCACCGCCTGGTGGGGGGGGCGGGGGGCAGCCATGAACACGCGCCGGGCCTACGCCCTGGCCATGGTGATGCTGCTGGGCACGGTCTGCATCTTCGGCGTGGTCGCGGTGCTGGAACGCGCGACGGAGAGCGGGCGCGCGGGCAAGCGGGCCGTGGAGAGTTACCTGCGGCATCACGAGCAGGCGGGCCTGCGCGACATCATCGGCCTGGCCCTCTCGTTCCGCGGCCTGAACGCGGGCGACCTGAAGCCCGAATCCAGCACCAAGATGGTCATCACCGTGGAAGGCTCGGGCGAGGTGGAGGTGCGCGTGGCAGACGGCCAGGGAACCCTCCTGCAAGCCTCCGGAGCGGGTGTGGCCGACGTGCTGCGGGCCGCCGCAGAGCAGTTGGCCAAGATCGATCCGCAGGGGACGGCCACAGGCCGGAACACGCGCGAGCGCGGCCCGGCCAAGATCAGCATCAACAGCGCGCCGCGGGCGGTGCTGGCCGCCCTCTTCAAGGCCGTGGATGCCGAGGGCCCGGCCGAGGCGTTCGCCAGCGCGGTGCTGGAGAAGCGTGCGAGCCAGCGCCTGACCACCGGCGACATCGGGGCTCTGCTGCAAACAGCGGGGGCCGACGACGAGGTGCGGAAACTGATCGAGGGCCTGCTCACGGCCGACCCGGGGCTGTTCAAGGTGCGTGTGGAGTCGCGCGGGGCGGGTGGAACCGTCGGGGTGCGCTTCGAGGGGCTGATTCAGGGCGACCCGCGCGGGGGCGCGGCGGGCTCGCAGTGGGCCTTCCTCACATGGACCCGGCTGGAAGATCATCAACAGTGGACGCCGGACGATGCGTTCGACGCGGGCGAACGCTAGAATCGTCCCAAGTTCTCCCGCTCGTGCGGAGTGCATGGAGGCCGCGATGCACCGGGCTCAAGTCAATGCGATCACCCGCCGCGCTCAGATCGCGGGCGGTGTCCTTCTGGTTGCGTGCGTGGGCGTGGCCTTCGTGCCAGGCACCTGGGCCGTGGGCCGCGCCGCGCTCGAGCCCCTGCAGGTGCCGCTGCCGCCACCCGAGCCGCCGCAGCCGCCACCCCCGGACCTGCCCGATGCCGCGCTGCTCGCGTCGGCCTTGAACGCGGCGATGCCCGACATGCCGCGCGATGCCGCCCCGGCGGGCACCGAGCCGGGCACGCCCGGGGGCGAAACTCCTCCGCCCCCGCCACCACCTCCTCCGCCCGCGCCGGCGTGGAAGTATGTGGGCGCGATCATCGGGCCGGGCGTGCGCAAGGCGATCGTGAGCGTGGATGACAAGCAGCACTTTGCCGGCGTGGGCGAGAAGGTGCAGAGCGACGAGATTGTGGAAGTGCATCCCGACCGGCTGCTGGTGCGCGCGGCAGGGGTGGAACGCGAGGTGATGCAGGCCGCCAAGACCGACCGCCCCGTGAGCGCCACCTTCGGCGGGCCCGGCTCTGCGGGACCGGGCACAGTGCCGAACAGCCCGGGCCTGCCCGTGCCCGCTGGCGCACCGGCGCCACCAGGCACGGGGCAGCCGTCGGCCAGCAACCCCTACGGGATCAACCCGCTCACGGGTCGGCCCAATATCATCCCCGGCCAGGCCCAGCCCACGGGGCCCAATGCCAAGCCCGGTCGCGCCGCCCCGCTCAACCGTCTGGGCCGACCCGCCGCGGGCGCGGCGGCCCCAACCACCCCGCCGCGCGTGGCGAGCAGCACCAGGCCTCCCGCCGCGCAGACACAGACGGAGATTGACGAGGCACGCCTGAAGGCGCTGCGCGAGCGGGCCGCGCGTCCGACCACCGACGAGGACAAGCAGTGAGCCGCGTGTTCTGTCTGATGGAACGGGCCGACAGCGGCAACACGCTGACGGCCCTGCGGCTTGTGGACGGGCGCGAGGAGCGCTCGTTCGCCCTTGCGGGCGATGCCGGACCCACAGAAGCGGCCGCGTGGATCGCGCAGCAACTGGGCGCGGCGGCCCGGCTGGGCGGGTCTGGCGACGGCGATGGTGGCCGGAAGTCCGGGGGGGACGGGGGGGGCGGGGGGGGCGGGGCGAGCCTCATCACGC
>CAZNEU010000239.1:0-16460 GCA_964571915.1 uncultured Phycisphaeraceae bacterium | reverse complement strand
GTTGCCGATGATGAGGTCGGCGAGGACTTTGCCCGACCCGTCGGTGAGCGCGACGCGTGTGCCGACACCCTCGCCGGAGAGGGCCTGGTCGTCCGGGGCGAGCACGCCGAGGCGGGCGTGGTCGCGTTTGTCGTCGGTGATGACGCGCTCTTTGATGAGGTTGGCGAAGGCGGAAGCCGCCGCGCCGACCTTCGCGGCCGCGTCGGCCGGATAGTTGGAATGGGAGGGAATTACCCAGCGTGCGCCGTCGAAGGCGACCTTGAAGGCGCGCACGCGGGCCGCCTGCTTGTCGAAACTGAAGACTTCAAGGCTCTTGACGGCCAGCGGATCAGTGAGCGCGGGCGCGAGCGGCTGGCCCTGGTCGGAGAGCAGGGCCGCCTCGCGTGTGGCGGGGCGCGTGGCGAAGACCGCCGCGGCAGAGAGTGCGGCGACGGCGACGAGCGTGAGCGTGGTGGTCCAGGGCTTCATGGTGTGCTCTTCTCGCCGGCGCTGCGGGTGGCATCGGTCTGGGCCACGAGTTGACGCTCGGCGCGGCGGCGGCGGACGAGCACGAAGAGGCCCATGGCGAGCGCGGGGACGGGCGGGAGGGCGACGGCCGCGACGCGGATGCCCATCTGAATCTGGTCGATCTGGGCCCGCGTGGTGAGGCGGGCATCTTCGATGACCGTTTTCTTCTGGTCCTCGATCTGGCGGCTGGCGGCATCGAGTTTGCGCTGCTCGGCCTGGCGGACGGACTCGGCCATGATCTGGCGGGTGGTGTCGTCGAGGTCTTTCTGGGCGTCGATCTCTTTCAGGCGTGCATCGAAGCGGGCCTTGGCCTCGGCGAGTTTGGAAGCGGCATCGGCCTCGGCGGCGGCGATCGCGTCGAGCGTGGCCTGGGTCTCGGCCTGGCGGCGCACCTCGATGCGTTCGAGCGTGCGGAACGCACGCCGCCGCTTGCGGAGATCGACGAGCGAGTCATCGCCCGCGAGCACGTCGATGGCGTTGAGGACGAACGTCACGTTGTCGAACTCCAGGCCCGTGGCACCGGATTCGCGAATGGCGAAGAAGGTCTCGCTGATCATGTCGAGGTCGGCGACGAGGAGCGCGTTGAGTTTGTGTTCGCCGCCCCCCCCCGTGATGCGGGCCGCGAGTGTCTGGGGCTGGTTGCTGCGTGTGGGCCTGCGGTCGGGGTTCAGGCCGCTGACACCGAAGGGGCCGCGCTGGAGGATGCTGGCGTAGGGGACCAGGCCGCTGACGCTGCTGGAACGCAGCAGGGGTGTGAGTTCCGTGGTGGGTGGGTCGGCGCTGGGCCGCTCCACGCGACCCGCAAACAGCAGCACGGTCTCCTGCAGGCCCGACGTGATCGGGTCCGCATCGTTGAAACCGGGCTCGCCAGCGGCCCGCAGGCGCGCGACCCAGACGAACTCCGGCGGCGTTTCCGCGAGGTCGCGGTGCGGGTTGGTCGGGTCCCAAACCACCGCCTCACCGGAGACCTGGGCACCCAGCGCGTCCCAGAGCGGGCGGATGTCGGCCTTGGGTTCCGCCCCTTGCCGGCCCATCATGGGGTTCCCGCCCGGGCGGGTGGGCTCGGCGGTGGCAAGTTCCGGGTTCATCATGGGCATGGGGTCTTCGAAGATCGCCGCGGCACGCCCGGCCTTCACATATTCCACAAGGTTGGCGATCTCATCGGCCTTCAGGCTGCTCGGCTGGGCGACCACGAGCACGTCGATGTCGGGCGGGATGGGTGCGGCGGGGGAGACCTTGACGACGGTGTACTGCTTGCGGAGTTCGCCCACGATGGGCCAGTCTCGCCCCATCTGCATGGTCTGGAAATTGAACTGGCCGAAGAGCCCGGCGGGCGTATCCAGAATGCCGACGCGCTTGCGGGCCTGCGCTGATGCGGAGGCGATGGCCCGTGTGAGTTCGTATTCTGCGGAGAGGCCGCGGCTGAGGAACTCGACCACGCTTGGTTCGCCGCCGCCGCCGGCAAAGCCGGAAACACCGAAGCCCAGGAAGACCTCCTGCACACTGCCGGGGCTGCCTGTCCCCGCATCGCTGGGCACGGGGCGGGGCCGGATGCCGAAGGAGCGCTCGGCGGTGCGGGCGTTCTCGCCGTTGGGCTCGGTGTCGATGACCACGGCCTGGACCTTGCCGCGGGAGCGAGCCGCGACTTCCTTGAGAAGGCCCAGGAGCGTTTCGCGCTGCTGCACGAGCGACTCGGGCACGCGCGGCGAGACGTGGGCGGTGATGACCAGCGTGCGATCCGCCGGGAGTCTGTCAATGAGGGCGCGGGTGGGGGCCGAGATGGTCCACAGGCGTTCCGCCGACGCATCGGCCCGGAGGGTGGCACGATCGAGGAGGATGACGGAGCAGGCGAGGATAAGGCAGAGCGAGATGCCGCGCAGGGGCCAGTGGATGAGGGAAGCGGCGTGGCGTGTGCCGCCGGCCTGCCGGCGCGAGGAGATGACGGCCACGGTGAGGGAGACGCCCAGGGCCGCGATGCCCAGGAAGAAGGCGATGTCGGCGAGGTCGATGACGCCGCGGTTGAGCGAGGCCATGCGCTGGGGGATCGAGACCGCGAGCGCGAAGCGGCCCAGCAGCGTGCCGGGAAGGAGCGTGTGCAGCAGGCCGATGGAGACCAGCGTGCCGCAGGCGAGGGCACCCGCGATGTAGGAGATGGTGGCGCTGGCGGAGAGGCTGCTGGCGGCCAGGCCGATGCCCACGAGCGCGGCACCGGCAAGGAAGTAGCCCAGGTAGGTGGAGAGGGCGATGCCCGCATCGGGCCGACCCAGATAGGCGAGCACGAGGATGTGGCTGGAGGCGAAGAGCAGGCAGACGGCGTAGATGGCCACGCAGCCGAGGTACTTGCCCAGAACCAGTTCGTGCTCGCGGGCGGGGAGTGTGAGCAGGAGTTCGTCGGTGCCCTCACGCCGTTCTTCGGCCCACGCCGCCATGGTGATGGCGGGGATGAGGAAGAGCAGCAGCACGCCGAACCAGGCGTTGAGTTGGTCGAGGTTGGCGAGGTTGCGCTCGAAGAAGCCCGGCAGCCAGAACGCGGCCAGGCCGGAGAGGAACACAAAGAGCGTGATGAAGACGTAGCCGACGGGGCTGGAGAAGTAGCCCGCGAGTTCCTTCTTCACGACGGCGGAGAGGACGTGGGGTTTCATGGTGGATGGGTGCGGCGAGCGCGGCGGGAACGGGGCACTGGGACGTGAAAAATGTACGCCGGCCGAGGGCGGGAGTTCAACCGGGCCGGCGCGGCGTTTAGTCGCGCCGGCCGGAGTCGGTCGCGGCGCGCAGCGTGCGGCGTTCGGAATCGGAGAGGGTGGAGAGGCCGGAGTCGGCGATCTTGGCGAGGATGCGGTCCACATCGGCCTTGGCCGGACCCTGGGAAGGGGGGCGGGAGGATTCGACGCCCTTGCGGGAGTCGGTGAAGATGTCGAAGAAATCTCGCAGGAGGTGGGTGCGCCGGATGAAGAAGAAGCCAGCGATTGCGCCGCCGACGTGGGCCGCTTCGCCGCCGCGGTTGGATTGACCGAAGAGGAGGCTGACGAAGGCGAGGAGCGTGAAGGCGTAGACGGCGGTCTTCATGCGCAGGGGCAGGATGCCCAGCACATGCACGATGGCGGTGGGGGCGATGAACGCCGCGGCCATGAGCACGCCGAAGATGCCCGCGGAGGCGCCCACGAGGGGGGTGAACGGGTCGTCGAACAGGAGGCCGGGGAGGCGGACCGTGGGCAGGATGTAGTTGCCCACGAAGTTGAGGAGCAGGTAGACCAGCGCCCCGAAGATGCCGCAGGTGAGGTAGAACGCGGCGTAGCGCTTGGAGCCGAGGTACTGCTCCACCAACCCCCCCACGAACCACAGGCCGAGCATGTTGAAGATGAGGTGGGTGAGGTTGGCGTGCAGGAACTGGAAGGAGACCAGCCGCCACACCTCATACTGGAAGAAGGCCTTGGCGGTGCTGAAGTGCCCCCACGCCTGGAGGGGCGAGACACCCACGGCCCGCTGCACGCCGATGCGAGCCGGGAGTGGCGTGCCGCTCTGGTCAACGACGGTGCGGCCGAGGGCATCGGTGGCCGGCTGCTGAGGATCGACGAACACGCGGAGTTCCTGCACGCGCGGGCCGCGCGGGTCAAAGGGGCGTTCGAGGAAGCCGTGGCGTGCGACCTGTTCCTGCGACACGCCGCGGTCGAACTCGGGGCTGAACCATTGGGGGCGCAGGAAGGGGGAGGTGTTGAGGAGGCCGCCGAGGACGAAGACGGCGACGTTGATGACGATGAGCCAGGTGTTGAAACTGAGGAAGCGCAGGCTGCCCATGCCGCTGGACATGCGGGTGGGGCCGGAGCGGGCGTAGTCGCGGTCGGAGAGTGCCAGGTGAGTCACGCCTTCGGGGGATCGGGCGGCAGGAGCGGAGCGAGTTGGACGATGAGCGCGGGAATGTGCACCACGGCGACCTTCCAGATGCGCGCCGGGATGATCTCGTCGTAGTCGTGAGCAAGCACGCGCCGCTGCTTCGCGACCGTGTCCCAGGGGATTGCGGGATGGGCGTTCCGCGTTGCCGCGGAGACGAAACGAGCGGCCTCGCCGACAATCTCGATGGCGCGTTCGAGCGCCAGTTGGTGCAGGCGGCTGCCGAGGAAGGCGTCGTAGGTGAGGCCGCGTGTGAGCGATTCGATCTCGCGCGCGTAACGCAGCATGTCGGCGATCAGCGCACGATCGCGTTCCTCAGGCAGCACGGTACAGCACTCGCCGGTTGTTGAGGATGTGGTGGCGTCGGAACGGGTTGGTCAGGCCCTGCTTCTCCACCATATCGATCTCGCGGCCGAAAATGGATCGGAGGTCCGCGTGCATTGCCGGAAACTCCCAGTAAGACCAGGGGGCCTCCGGTGCGAACGCCACAAGCACGTCGGCATCGCTGGCGGGGCCGGCCGTGCCGGCCGCGAGCGAACCGAAGAGCGACAACTCCACGACCTGCCACTTGCGGCAGAACGCCTCGATCGCGGTCATTTGGGCGGGGCTGATCGCATCCATGCGTGGTCCTCAGAGCAGCGGGTTCTTCGCGCCAACCGTGTAATCCCGTGTCGGGCTCAGGCCCGGCTGCGGGTTCACGAACACATCCGAGTACAACTCGCTCGGGTCCGGCGGGGGGGCCTGCTCCGCAAACTCCAGCGCATCGGTCGCGCTGGCCTTGCACGCGTCCACCATCTCCTGGAGCGCCGACTCGCTCAGGCACTTGCGTTCCATCATCAGGTGCTGGGCCAGCAGTTCGATGCTGTCGCGGCTCTTGACCGTGTCCACCTCGTCCTTCGTGCGGTACTTCTGGGGGTCGCTCATCGAGTGGCCCTGGTAGCGGTACGTGTGCAGATCGACAAACCCCGGCTTCTGCTCGTCGCGGCAGCGGTCGGCGAAGGGCTTGAAGAGGTCGTACACGTTCAGGATGTTCATCTCCGCGCCGGGGGCGGGCCTGGCCAGGTCGCGGGCGATGGTTTTCGCGGAGATTTCGAGCCCCGCGATGCCGTAGGCATCGGCCTTGGCGAGCAGGTTGTGGGCCATGGTGGTGCCGCGCTCGATGGCCGTGCCCATGGAGTAGCGGTTGTTCTCGACGATCCAGATGACGGGGATGTCCCACAGGCCGCCCAGGTTCATGGCCTCGTGCAGCGCGCCCTGGTTGAGCGCGCCGTCGCCAAGGTAGCAGAGCGAGACCTTCTTCTTGGCCGGCCCGCCGTCAAGAGCCTTGCCCAGCACTTCCCACTCGTAACGCGCGGCGAAGGCGAGGCCCAGCCCCAGCGGTGTTTGCGCACCCACGATGCCGTGCCCGCCGAAGAGCCAGTTGGGCTTGTCGAACATGTGCATCGAGCCGCCCTTGCCCTTGGCGCACCCGGCGGCCTTGCCGAACATCTCGGCCATGCAGGCCCGGGCCGACATGCCGCGTGCCAAGGCGTGGCCGTGGTCGCGGTACGCCGTTACGACCGGATCGTCGTGGTTCACGGCGTTGATGGTGGCGACGGCGCAGGCCTCCTGCCCGATGTAGAGGTGGCAGAAGCCGCCGATCTTGGCCTGCTGATACGCCTGGGCGCAGCGGTTCTCGAACTCGCGGATGGCCACCATGTCGCGCAGCCACTTGAGCAGTGTGGTATCCGGCAGCGCGCCCGACGCAGACTTGGCCGCCGGCGCGGGCTTGACCGCGTGCGCGCCGTGGCCGTTCTGGGTGGCCGGGTTCACGGCCTGCGGAGCGCCGTAGACCAGTTTGCTGCCCTTGGAGTACAGATTGGGGGCTGGAGCGTCGGCCATGGTGGTCGTTTCCGGAACGGATGCACGCAGCGGGCGGGTGCGCGTTGGCGGTGCGGACGATATTAGGAGGGGCGAAGGTACAAAGACCGCGGGGTTCAACCCCGGGTGTAGTCCAAGTTTCTGGCGGTTGCCTTTGGGTACCCCGATTCTCCGAATCGGCTACGCCCTCTACATTCCTAATCTACACCCCTACCGCCAGAAACCTGGACTACACCCTGCAACCTCGCCCCGGTGCGTTCGTGGCGGCGACCACGATGCCCGCAGCCCAAGTTCCAGCATGAGCCCGGCTCACGCCGATACTCCCCGCATGGGCAGTTACGGCGAACCGGCGTTGATCATCACCGATGGCGGTCTCGCAGGCCTGCTGGCCTGCTTCATGGAGGGCGTCTGCCGCCCCGCGGCTTCGCTCACGCCCCGCAACCCGGAGGCCGCAGAGCCGGCGGCCCAGAGCACCGCGTGGTTCTGGTGGCACGGGTACTCGGAGCAGGAGCGCGCAGCGCGCGAAGCGTCGGCCCGGGCGGGGCTTGAAGTGTGCCACCTGGTCCAACTGCTGGTCCCGCTGGTTGATGACGAGCGGCTGGCCACAGGCCAGCGTCCGGTGCGCCCGTCCGGCGAAACACTCTCGAAGATGTTGCTGCTGGCAGGGTCGGACGCGATCAAGCGCGGCCTCGCGCGCATGATCTGGCCTCTCCACCTTGGCGGGCCCGGCGGGGCGGGCGAGCACTTGGCAGACCACGCCGCGGGGCTGGATGCGATTGCGGGGGTCTGCGACCGCGCCCTGGCCGCCGCGCGGCTGCTCTCGCTGGACGCGGGGCCGGAAGGGTTCTCGATCCAGACACCGTTTGTGGATTTCACCGACACCCAGATCGCCGACCTCGCCTCGGATGTGGACCTGCCGCTGGAGCAGGCGTTCCTGGGCTCGGCGGAGGGGATCGGCGCGGCGGAGTATCGGCGCTGGTCCAAGGCGCTGCGTGTGGTTGGATTGGACATGCCCCCCGTACCATCGCGGCTGACGACCACCGTGCTGGGGACATCCACGCGGCTCCAGGCCGTTTGACAGGTGGCGGGGTGCGGGGGCGTGAGGGGGAACAAGCGTTGACGCAGACAGGCGCGGTTGTGGTTCAGAAGTTCGGCGGATCGTCGGTGGCCGATGCGCCCGGGATGCGTGCCTGCGCCGCCCGCGTGCGGGCCGAGCGGCAGGCCGGGCGTGGCGTGGTCGTCGTGGTCTCCGCCATGGGCGACACGACGGATGATCTGCTCGAACTGGCTGCCACGGTGCGCGGTGGGCCGGAAGGGGGCGGGCACAGGCCGCCGCCCGACAGGCGCGAACTCGACCAACTCCTGGCCACGGGCGAGCAGGTTTCTGTGGCCATGATGGCCCTCGTGCTCCAGGGCGAGGGGATCGAAGCCATCAGCCTGACGGGTGCCCAGGCCGGAGTCCGCACCGACGCGGCGTACGGCCGCGCGGCGATTCTGGATGTGTCGTGCCAGCGCCTTCGGGCGGAGATCGCGGCCGGGCGCGTGCCCGTGGTGGCGGGCTTTCAGGGCACGAGCGACGCGGGCGACACGACGACGCTGGGCCGGGGGGGGTCCGACACCAGCGCGGTGGCCATCGCCGCGGCCCTGCGAGCGAGCGGCCTGGATGCCTCGTGCGACATTTACAAAGACGTGGACGGCGTGTTCACGGCCGATCCGCGCGTGGAGCCGCGGGCGCGCCAGCGCCGAGTGGTTACGTATGATGAGATGCTGGAGACCGCCGCGCTGGGGTCGCAGGTGATCCACCCGCGGGGTGTGGAGTTGGCCAAGAAGTTCGGCGTGCCGCTGCGCGTGCTGCACAGCCATCAACCCGGCACGGGCACGCTGGTGCTCCCCGAGGACCCGAGCATGGAATCCCGCGTGGTCAGTTCGGTGGTGCTCAAGCGGAACGTGGCCCGCGTCTCCATCCGCGGCCTGCGCAACGTGCCGGGCATTCAGGCGGCGGTCTTCGGGCCGATCGCGGCGGCGGGCATCAGCGTTGACGACATCATCCAGGAAGATGACGGGCCGGGCACCATCAACCTCACCATCACCTTTGACCGCAAAGACGTGGCCGAACTCACGCCCATCGTGCAGCGCGTGGCGGGGGAGTTGAACGCCACCGGTGCTGGGGGTGCTGGGGGTGTGGGGGCCGTGCGTTTCGATAGCGGCCTGGCGACCGTCTCCGTCGTTGGCGCGGGCATGCGCACCAGCCCGGGTGTGGCCAGCGTGCTGTTCCGAGCCTTCGCGGATGCCGCGATCAAGGTGGAGAACATCACCACGTCCGAAATCCGCATCTCGTGCGTGGTGGCCGACGGCGATGCCCAGCGCGCGGTTCGCGCGGCTCACGCGGCGTTCGGCCTGCACAGCCAAGATGCCGAGCAGGCCAAGGCCGCCGTGCTTGGGCTGACAAGGGCGGCCGCGAGGGGCTGACGCGGCGGCTACAGCCCCACCGCCCGCTCCGCCGTCTGCACCACGTTCACCAGCAGCATCATCACCGTCATCGGGCCCACACCGCCGGGCACCGGGCTGATCCATCCGGCAGGCCCCAGTGTTCGCGACACCGCATCGAATGCCACGTCGCCCACCGTGCGAGTCTTGCCATCCGGTCCGGCCACGCGGTTCACGCCCACATCCACCACCGTGGCACCGGGCTTCACCATGTCGCCCCGGATCAGGTCCGGCACGCCCGCCGCGGCCACCAGCACGTCCGCCGCGCGGCAGAGGTCGTTCAGTCCCGGTGTCCACTTGTTGCAACTCACCACGGTCGCGTCGTGGCGCATGAGCAGCACGGCGATGGGCTTGCCCACCACATCCGATGCGCCCACCACCACCACCAGTTTCCCCGCCAGCGGGCCGGGGCCATCGGGCCGGGGGTGCAGGGCCTTGCCGGGCTGTGCCGCGCCAGCCCCGAGCGTGTGCTCCACCATCTTGGAGACCGCCAGGGCCGTACACGGGGCCAGCGACGAGCGGCCGTACACAATGTTGCCGATGTTGGCCGGGTTCACACCCTCCACATCTTTCTCCGGGGCGATCAGCCGCTGCACCGTGTACGGGTCCACCGCTTCGGGCAGCGGCAGGTGCAGCATGATCGCCGAGCACTCGTCCTGCGTGTTCAGCAGCAGCACGCGCCCGGCGATGTCGTCAAACCCCGCGGCCGCGGGGAGCGTGTGCAGTTTGTACTCGATGCCCAGTTGCTCGCAGGTACGGCCCTGGTTGATCGCGTACACGTGGGCCGGGTCGTCGCGGTCGCCCACGATCACCGCGTCCAGCCGCACGCGCCCGGAGCGGCCCTTCACCGCCGCCACCCGGGTCGCAACCTCCGCGCGGAAGCGGTCGGCAAGGGCGCGGCCATCAATCAGGCGTGCGGTCATGGTCGGAGGGTACATCGGCCAACGGGCCACTGCACATCGCTACGCTCTGGTTGTGGCAGCCCCTCGCGAACGCATCCTGCACCTGCGCGCCCTGCTGGAGCGGGCGAATCGCGCGTACTACGTCGATGCCGCGCCCGTCATGGCCGATGCGGAGTTTGACCGGCTGTTGAACGAACTGGCAGACCTGGAACGGGCCAACCCGGACCTGGCCGATCCGAACTCGCCCACCGCCCGCGTGGGCGGGCAGCCCATCAAGGGCTTCCGCACCGTGCGCCACACCTCGCCCATGATGAGCATCGACAACACCTACGACGCGGCCATGCTGCGGGAGTGGCACGAGCGCGTGCTGCGGGGCCTGCGGGGCGAGGATGAGAGCGACCTGTTTGCCAGTGCTGGCGGGGGCGGCAAGAGTGGGGGCGCTGCGGCCGGAAAGGACCAGCCACTCATGCTCGTGGCCGATGCCAAGATCGACGGTGTTGCCGTCTCCCTGCGCTACGAAGGCGGGCGCCTCGTGCAGGCTCTCACCCGCGGCGACGGTGTGAAGGGCGACGATGTGACGCACAACGTCCGCACGATTCGCTCTCTGCCGCTCACGCTGGACCGCGCACCGAAGGTGCTGGAGGTGCGCGGCGAGGTCTGCTTCCCGCTCGAGGAGTTCGTACGCATCAACACCGAGCGGGAGGCGGCGGGTGATGACGTGTTCATGAACCCCCGTAACGCCGCCGCGGGCACGCTCAAGCAGATCGACGCGGCCGTCACGGCGACGCGGAGATTGGCGTTCGTGGCCCACGGCCGGGGGGAGGTAAGCGACGGCGGGATCGTGGCGGAGGGGCACGCCGCGTTCATCGCGGAACTGGCGAAGTTGGGCGTGCCGGTGAACAAGCCGCTGGCCAGGTCGGCGAGCCTTGCCGAGATCATCGCCGCGATCCATGCCTTCGCTGCGGCCCGGCACATGGCCCCCTTCGCCACCGACGGCGTGGTCGTGCGGGTCGATTCGTTCGCCCAGCAGCAGGCGCTGGGCACCACGTCCAAGAGCCCGCGCTGGGCCGTGGCGTTCAAGTACCCCGCCGAGCGGAAGACCACCAAACTGTTGCGCGTCGATCATCAGGTGGGCAAGACCGGCAAGATCACGCCGCGTGCCGTGATGGAGCCGGTGCTGCTCGCGGGCACCATGGTGCGGCACGCCACGCTCCACAACTACGGGCGGATTCTGCAATCGCCCGTGAACCCCGACCAGCCCGAAGGCGACAAGACCGACATCCGCATCGGCGACATGATCTACGTGGAGAAAGCCGGGGAGGTGATCCCCTACGTGCCGGGCGTGGATGTTTCGCAGCGGCCCAAGGGTGCGAAGCGCGTTGCGCCGCCGGTGCGCTGCCCGGAGTGCGATGGGCCGGTGGAGGTCGAGCCACCCGAGGCGGCGGAGAAGCCAGCACTGGAGACACAGCGCCGCTGTGTGAACCCGGAGTGTCCCGCCCAGGTGCGTGAGCGGCTCATCTGGTTCGCCGGTCGCAAGCAGATGGATATCGATGGCCTGGGGGAGAAGACGGTGGACCAGATTCGGGCCACGGGCGCCATCCCGCTCAACACTTTCGCCGACATCTTCCGCCTGCACAAGCATCGCGCCGCCCTCGTGAACCTCGACCGCATGGGTGAAAAGAAAGTCGAGAACCTGCTCGCGGGGATCGAGGCGGCCAAGAGCCGCGGCCTGGGCAAGGTCCTCGCCGGTCTGGGCGTGCGGCACGTGGGCGATACCACGGCCAAACTGCTCACCAAGCGGTTCAAGGATGTGGATGCGCTTCTCGCGGCCAGTGTGCGCGACCTCATGCCCAAGACGAAACTCAGCGCGGCGGAAGCGGCGAGGTTGAAGGTGAGCGCACAACCGCTTGACGGCCCTGAGACGGGCCTTGGCATCGACACCGCGCCGGTCGTACACGCCTATCTGCACAGCGAAGCGGGCCGGCGCACATTCCGCGAGTTGGCCGCGGAGGGTGTGGACCTGACAAGCCGTGATTTTGTCCCCGCGGGCGCATCCGCCGCCACCACGGGCACGGGCTTCTGGACCGGCAAGCGCATCGTGCTCACCGGCACGCTCGAAAACTGGGAGCGCGAGGCGCTCAAAGACGTGCTCGAGGGCCTGGGCGCGAAGGTCGCCGGCTCCGTCTCCGCCAAGACCGATCTCGTCATCGCCGGCCCCGGTGCAGGCTCCAAACTCGCCGACGCCCAGCGGCTGAACGTGAGAGTTTGGAGCGAAGCCGACCTCACGCGGCAACTGGGCAACGACGGCGTGGCGCGAGGCTGACGAACACGCGCGGCAGAACGTCGGCCCCAGCACGTTTTCTTAGGGATATGCCCTTGCCCACGCCGGCACGCTGGATAGGATCGGCCCGGTCATCCACGGACGGGCACGAAGATCGCATACGAGGCTTTTCATGACGACGACTCCCGCGGCCACGCCGCTCATTCCCAGCCAGGTCGAGCCTTCCGGGCTGTTTTCAACCCCGTCGGGGATCAACGCCCTGGTCAATGCCCTGGTGGCCGATTCCGGCAGCGACGTGGCCCTGCTGGACCAGACCGGCCGCTTTGTCTACGTCGCCCCCACCGTGCGCTGGTGGAAGTATCCCGGCGCCAAGATGCCGTTGGCGGGCAAGACGCTGCACGATCTCCTGCCGCTGGACGCGGCCAACGAACGCCTCTCTCTGCTCACCCGCTGCGCCCGCGAGCGTCAGCCCATGTCGCTCGTGGGCATGTGGGGCGGCATCCAACTGCGCACCACCCTGCGGCCCGTGGAGACGCCCGACCGCGGCACGCTGGTGCTGGCCGTCTGCCGTCCCTTCGCCGATGAGCCCGAGGTGGCCTCGGCCTCGCAGCCGCTGGCGTGCAACGTGGTGATGGCGAAGTGGACCGACCGCGGCTCGCTCTCGGCCCTCACGCCGCGCGAGGTGGAGGTGCTCACGCTGATCGGTCAGGGCATGACCACGGCGGAGATCGCCAAGACCCTTTTCCGCAGCCACAAGACCGTGGAGGCGCACCGCCTGTCATTGGGCCTGAAACTCAAGGCCAAGAACCGCGTGGAACTGGCCCGGATCGCGCTGCGTGCGGGCCTGACGCAGCACCGGCCCACGAAGCCCACGATCGCGGCCCGGGTCGCCGCGCTGCGCCAGGGCACGCCGGTGGGCGCGGCGAGTTAGCCGCGTGCGGTGAGCCGGTAGCCGCGGGCCGGGATCGGAGCGTGACCGACGATCAGCGGTGGCCGCCGCCGCCCGGGCCCGCGCCCGCGGGGGCGCCCTCCGGCGCGGGCGTGGCCTGCTTCACCGAGAGTTTGATCCGGCCCTGGTCATCCACCAGAATAACCTTCACCTTCACCATGTCGCCGAGTTTCACGACCTCGTTCACGCTCTTCACGTAGCCGTGGGCGAGTTCGGAGATGTGGCACATGCCGTCGGTGCCGGGGGCCAGTTCGATGAACGCGCCGAAGTCCTTCATCGAAACGACCTTGCCCGTGTAGATCGCGCCGATCTTGATCTCTTCGGTGAGAGCCTCGATCTCGGCCCGGCACTGCGAGATCGTCTCGCCGTTGGGCGAGGCGATCATCACGGAGCCGTCATCCTCCACCTCGATGGTGACGCCGTACTTCTCCTGCAACCCGCGGATCATCTTGCCGCCGGGGCCGATGAGTTTGCCGATCTTCTCGGGGTTGATCATGATCGTGATGAGGCGCGGCGCCAGCGGGCTGATGTCCGCACGAGGCCTGGGAATGCACGTCTCCATCAGGCCGATGATCTCCAGCCGCCCCTTCCTGGCCTGCTCGAAGACCGTCTCCACCTGCGCCAGCGTGATGCCGCGGGCCTTGAGGTCCAACTGAATGCCCGTGATCCCCTCGCGCGTGCCCGCCACCTTGAAGTCCATGTCGCCGAAGAAGTCTTCCTCGCCGATGATGTCCGTCACGAAGAGTTCGTTGTTGCCCTGCTCATCGGTGAAGCGACCCACCGAGATGCCCGCGCACGTGTTCTTGATGGGCACGCCCGCGTCCATCATGGCCAGGCACCCGCCGCAGACGCTCGCCATGCTCGACGAGCCGTTGCTCTCGGTGATGTCGCTCACCACGCGCACCGTGTAGGGGAAGTCCTCCGGGCTGGGCAGAATGCCCAGCAGCGAACGCTCCGCCAGCGCGCCGTGGCCGATCTCGCGCCGGCCCGGGCCGGTGATGCGCTTCACCTCGCCCGTGGAGAAGGGCGGGAAGTTGTAGTGCAGCATGAACTTCTTGGAGTACTCCGGCAGCAGGCCGTCCACGATCTGCTCATCACGCCCGGTGCCCAGCGTGCAGGAGACGAGGCTCTGCGTCTCGCCGCGCTGGAAGAACGCCGAGCCGTGCGTGCGGGCGAAGACACCCACCTCGCTGATGATCGGGCGGATCTCGGTGGGCCCGCGGCCGTCGGCCCGCGTGCGCTGCTCAACGATCAGGCGGCGGGTGATCTTCTCTTCCAGCCGCTTGAACGCGTCCTTGGCCTGCAGGCGGCGCTTCACGCTCTCCTGATGCACCGCCACCGTGCCGGTCGCGTTCTCGGCGAAGTGCGTGTCGAGGCATTCCTTGCGAAGGGCATCCACCGCCGCGTGCCGCTCTTTCTTGCTCTTGATCTTGCGGGCCTCGGTGAGTTTGCCGTCAAAGTTCTTGGAGACGAAGGCGGTGATCTCCTCGGAGGGCAGGAAGATGTCGCCCATGATCTTGGGCTTGCCCGCCTTGCCCGTCAGATCGTTGATGAGGGCGAGAATCTGCTTCACGCCGTCGTAGCCGAAGGCGATCGAAGCATGCACTTCCTTCTCGCCCACCTCGGCCGCGCCGACCTCGATCATGTTGATGCCGTCCTTGTGGCCGCTCAGCACCAGGTCCAGGTCGCTGAACTCCATCTGGCTCACCGTGGGGTTGAGCATGAAGCGGGGGCCGTCATCGGTGTGAATCCGGGCGACACGCACGGTGGCAATAGGCCCCTCGAAGGGGCAGTCGCTCAGGGCCAGGGCCGCCGAGGCCGCCGTGCCCGCCAGCACATCCGAATCATTCTCGCCGTCGTGGCTCATCACGAAGCACTGCACCAGCACCTCGTCAAAGTAGCCGTCGGGGAAGAGCGGGCGGATCGGCCGGTCGATCAGCCGCATGGTGAGGATTTCCTTCTCGTTGGGCGCGCCCTCGCGCTTGCGGAAGCCGCCGGGGAACTTGCCCGCCGCGCTGGTCTTCTCGCGATAGTCTACCGTGAGGCCGAGGAAATCAGTTCCCGGCCGGGGCGCGCCGCGCGTCGCCGTGGCCAGCACCGTGGTGCCGCCGTAGGTGGCCAGCACGGCCGCGTTGCAGAGTCTGGCAACCTTGCCGGTTTCGAGCGTGAGTGTGCGGCCGCCGATGTCTGTGGAGACGCGGATGGAAGACGACATGGATGAGAGTCCTTCTGCGAGTAGAGGCCGAGATTAAAACGACCGCCGGACTCTCCCAACGTCAGGGACAGTGATCCGGCCGCCGCGTGGCCGCTGAACTCGCTGGGAGCGGGAGAAAACCTCCAAACGCCCAAAATGCCAGATCGCCAAGCCCGAGCCGCGTGTGCGCGGTTGCTCAGGGTTGGCGAAGTGGCCATTTGGGTCTTTGGCCATTCACCCGCCACCAACGATCTCGGTGGCCCGAAACAAGCACGGATCGCGGACGAGCAGTCCGCGATCCGTGTGAGGTGCGTTACTTGCGCAGGCCGAGTCGGCTAATGAGGCCGGTGTAGCGCTCGCGGTCTGTGCGAGAGAGATACCGCAGCAGCCGGTTGCGTCTGGAGGCCATCATCACCAGCCCGCGGCGTGAATGGGCATCTTTGAGGTGAATCTTGAGATGCTCGGAAAGATCGTTGATCCGCTCGGTGAGCAGGGCGACCTGCACTTCCGGCGAGCCCGTGTCGCCGGGCGTGGTGGCGTAGTTCTTGACGAGCGTCGCGCGGGCCTCTTGAGCGGTGGTCATGGTGTTCTGCGTCCTGATCAACGCCGCCCCGGGTGGGCCGGGATGGGTGCGGATGTTAGGCCCGCAGGTGGGGGGGATCAACGCCCGGCACAGTCCGAAGGCACCACGACCGCACGCTCTCGGCGTGAACCGTTACCGAACAATCCGTGTACGCGGTGGCGGCAGGCCAGAGGGACCGGCATCCCGCTCCGGGGCGATGCGCTTCCGGGATTCGTGTGCCTCACACCGCATGATCTCGGTGAAGCCCCCCCAAGAAGCCGGAGCCTCACCGTGGCAACGCATCGCTACACAGTCATCCTTGACCGCGAGTCCGACGGCGGCTTTCACGCGTCGTCTCCGGCTCTGCCGGGCTGCCATTCGCAGGGTGATTCGCTCGACGAAGCACTCCAGAACGTGCGTGAGGCCATCGAGGTGTATCTGGAGAGCCTGACCGCTCACAACGAGCCCTTGCCGCCTGAGGACATGCTCTTCACGCCCGTTGAGGTTTCCATATGAGCAAGTTGCCGGTGGTCCCGGCACGCGATGTGGTCCGGGTCGCGGAGAAACCGGGTTTCGCGTTCGATCGCCAGAAGGGGAGCCAGGCGGTCTATCTGCGGGTGTCCGACCATCGGCGGGGCATGGCTCGGTTCTCACGGCTACCCGCCCATGAAGAGGTACTCTAGAATCTTTCGGCCGGGCTTGCGACTACAGCCTTTCGGGCACCAACGCCGGAGTTTGCCGTGACAACCTTCGCTGCCCCGGCCCCCCCACCCACCCCCCCCCCCCCCCCCAGCCCCCCGGCACGGGAAAAAAAACCAACCGACAACCGC
>CAZNEU010000238.1:0-6206 GCA_964571915.1 uncultured Phycisphaeraceae bacterium | reverse complement strand
CAAGCGCCTGCTGGACGCGGTGATCTTCTCGTAGAGCGAGCGGAACACCTCGCCGCGGCGCTGGTCGATGCGGGCCTCGTAGATCTTCTTCTTGGCCTCGGCCGTGGCCTGCATCTCCAGAATCCGCGAGGCCGCCTCGCGCCTCTGGTCGCCGTCAAGGCCCTTCATCTTGGTGTCCTCGTCCTTGAGCATCTTGACGAGTTTGTCGAGTTCCCCCTGAAGGGTCTCGCTGAAACTCTTCAGTTCGTTCTCACGCAGGGCCCGCTCGTCGAGGTTCTTGATCGCCTCTTCGAGGTTCACCGTGGCGATCACCGCCGGAGGGGGCCCCATCCGCGAGGCCGAGATCGCCACCGACGCGCCGGAAACCGCCAGCAACGCCGCGCCACCCAGGGCCAGACCGATCTTGCGAACACTCAAAACCATGGCTTGTTCCTTTGCAAAGCGCCTAGCAGCAATGCTAGGTCGCCCGCGCACCACTCTCCCGCCCCCTGCCCCCGCCGGCCGCGTCAGAACGGCAGGTCCACCGCGAAACTGAAGACCCGCTCGGCATCGCCCTCCTGCTTCACCAGCGGGAAGCCCAGGTCGAACGCCAGGGGCGCAGGCCCCAACTGCGGCAGATACAGCCGCAGCCCGAAGCCCGCCGCGACCCGGTACTGGTCAAAGCCGATGTCGTTGCTCACCGTGCCCGAATCGATGAAGGTTACCAGCGAAATGATCTTCTGCACCAGCGGGAACTCCACCTCCGGCCCGAAGAAGAACGCCCACGTCCCGCCCACCGGCTCGCGCCCAACCCGCGTGGTGGTGCCCGGTGGGGGAACGTTGGCCGTGGTGACAAGCCCGCGCGGCGACACGCCCCGGAACGCAAACCCGCGGAACGTACGCCCGCCCAGGTAGTACCGCTCGAACACCGGCACGCCGTCGGGCCCTTCAGGAATGTAGAGCGCATCGGTCCTGAGCGTCAGGATGGTCTTGCGACCCAGATAATCCTCATCCAGCGTGAGGTACACCTGGTGCGTCGCGCTCAGTTTGGTGAAATCAAAGTCGCCCGCCAACGCCCCCACGCGCTCCACCGCCACGTCAAACCGTGTCCCCGCGCTCGGGCGGATGCGGCTGTTCAGCGTCGATCTCGTCAGCCGCGCACCCGCGCCCGTGAGCGTGGAGTTGCCCTGAAACCGCCTGATGTCGTCGGCCGAGGCCGCGCTCACCTGCCCGATATTGATCGCCTCGGCACGGGCCGTCAGCGCCCCGGACCACCGCTGCCCGAACGCCCGCCCGATGCTGAACACACCCGTGAACCGGCCCTCGTCGTACTCATCAAACTGCCTCTGCCGATACGCCGCCGACCCGCCCAGCGAATACTCGGTGCCCAGCAACGACGGCTCGGTGAGGCCGATCGAGTAGTTGGAGGTCTCGGTGCCGGGCTGGATGGCGATGTTGAAGATCTGCCCGGCCCCGCGGAAGGCCTTGCCCGTGAAAAACTCGCCGAACGAGTCGGGCACGTCGTACAGGTCGAAGTTCCGCTGCGTCAGCGTGATCTGCCCGATCACGCCCGCGTCCGAACTCACCGCCGCGCCGAAACCCAACGACCCCGTGTTCTTCTCCTCCACCTCGATCAGCACGTCGCGGTACCCCGGGTTGCCGGGGTCGGCGTTCTGGATCGTCACCCGCGGCCCGGGCCGCCCCTCGCGCGGCCCGGCGAACAGGTTCGTCGCCTCCAGCAACTCCTCGGTGTCGCGCACCGCCGTCGTGTCCAGCGGCCGGTCCGGCAGCACACGCACCTGCCGCCGGATGATCTTCTCCTGCGTCAGGTCGTTACCCTTGACCACCACCAGCCCCGTCTTGCTGGGCACGCCCTCGCGGATGATGAGCAGCAGGTCCACCTGCGGCGAGTCGGGATCGCGCACCTCGGCCTTGGCCACGCTGGCATCGATGTACCCCATCTGGCCATAGGCATCGCGGATGGAATCCACCGCGGTCGTCACACGCCCCACGCTGTAGGTGTCGCCCGGCTTGATCTCCAGCAGCGTGCCGATCTGCGCGGGCGTGAGCACCGTGGGCGGCCTGGCCCCCGCCGCGGCCCCGCCCCCGCCGCCAACGCCGTCATCCAGCACCGCGCGTGCGGAGCGCAGGGTGTAAACCGGCCCCTCATCAATGAGAAACGTGAGGATCGCCTCTTTGCCGTCGGGCGAGGGCCGCACCTGACGGTCGGCCCGCACATCCAAATGGCCGCGGTCGCGGTAGAACTTCACGATCGTCGCCACGTCCTGATCCAGCAGGTTGTCATCCAGCGTGCCGCTCGTGAACCAGTCGGCCTCTTCGGTCTTGATCTCCGGGCGGATCTGGCCGGCGGGGAACGAGATGTTCCCCTCGAACTGAATCACCCGCACCTTCAGCCGCTCGCCCTCGCGGATGCGAAACAGCACGATCCCCTGCTTGTCCAGTTCCTCCTGATCGATCGTCACCTGAGCCTGGTAGTAGCCCTTCTTGCGGTACAAGTCCTCGATGCGCCGCAGCGTGCGATCAAGTTGGAACCGATCCACCGGCGTGCCCGCCAGGATCGACACCTCGCCCTTGAGTTCACCGTCCGAAATCTGCCGGTTCCCCACCACCTGCACATCGCTGATGATCGGCGTGGCCGCGAACTCGAAGATCAGCAGCACCGTCTGGTCCTCAAACGGCTGGATGCGGGCGGAGATGTCCTTGAACCGCCCCAGCCGCGTGCACCGCGCGATGTCCTCCTGCACGATCTGCTGGCTCAGCGGCCTGCCCGCGGCACTGCGCACCTGATTGCGGATCAGGGCCTCATCCGCTGCGCTCAACCCGGTGAACCTCACCTCGCGGATCAGGCGGTTCTCAAACACCTCCAGCGCGGGGTTCAGCCGGCTGGGCTCGGCCGGGCCTGCCGCCGGAGGGGGCGGGGGGGGCGGAGACTGTGCCTCGGGCTTGGGCGCGGGTTGGTTCGCGGGTGCAGGTTGGTTCGCCGCCGCGGCAGGTCCATCCGCCACCAGCTGCGCACAAACGCCCGCCGCGGCAAGAGCCACCACGCCTCCCGCCAGCGCGGCCACCGCTGCGCTGGTGTGCTACAGTCGCCGTGGCGACCGGGGGCTGAGGGAGGGCAATGCGGCGCGGCGGTCTGTGGGGCGGGTGGGGTGGGGCATGGGCAAGGAGACGACGATAACGACCCAAAGGCCCGAGAACAACCCCGAACCCGGCAATCGGAGCATCAGGACGAGGAACGCGTTGCCCTTCGCGTGAGCCGCCGCGGGCGAATGATCCGATGGCTGCGCTGCAAGTTGAAGCACGGTCCGACCGGGGCGGCCGATGCGCACCATCACCCGGACGCGGGCTGACCGGCAGATACGCCGCGACCCGGAAAGGCTTGCAGCAGGTGCTGTACACCACGAAATCCGACCGGGTCGGAGATCACGCACGCACGCCACTGGGGATCCGTGGGGTGGCGCATGAACATGGTGTGGAGCCGGCCAACGTAGCGATCAGCGAGATGTGCGTAATCCGCAGCCGCGTGCCGATTATCAAGCCGCCCGGCCAAAAAGAAGCCGCAGCAGATCGGCGTCAGGAGCGTGGAGACCAGGAGGTCCGCCAGTTGGAGCCCGGCATGATTGTCGCTGTGACCGAAGCACGGCACCTCCAGAATCCTTGGGTATGGATCCCCCATCGCACTGAACTTCTGCGTGAAGACACTGTGGGCAACGTTCACATTCGGTGCCTGAGTCCGACTGTCGGCGATGACAAGTCCCGGCTCGTCGATCATGTCAAGGGCAGCCTGAAACTGTCGGCAGATATCCTGGATCGAGAAGGCGTATACGGCACGCCCGTTGAACGCTTGACCAGGAGGTTTTATCCAGACGCGGGCGCAGAGACGGGCATCGAAACGCTCCAGGAGGTCCAAGGCTCGGTCAATGAACCCGATCGCTCCCCGTCGCTCCCTCCGAACCGTGCTCAACGCCGCACGGCGCAGGTCGGTACCCTTGATCTCCGCCGTTTGCCAGTCCCACGTAGCCGCGCTTGGCCGACAGAGCCCGGGAAAGAACCGCCGCTTGAGCTCGATCCACTGTCGCGTCATCGCCTGTATTTCGCTCTGTTTCAACGCCAAGCCCAGGACCGCCAAGGCCGGCTGAGCGCCCCTATCCCCGTCTGGAAGCCGTCCGGGGTCGCCTGATTCGTCAATGAAGAGAATCCTCACAGACCGCAGTCTAGTTGACCAAAAACAACCGCAGCCAGCGAAGCTGGCTGCGGGACTCGCCGGCCAGCTCTTCGCTGACTCGGCTCAAACCATTGGTTGTTCCGAAGTATGTATTCGGCTCAACCGCCTGTCAAGTTGCACTCGGCGAGGAACTGATTTTCGGGCATTTCTCCGGTCATAACGCGGGTACCGACCCTAACAAAATCCATGCAATCACGCGCTCGTGGAGGCATTCATCACCGCCGCGAACTTCGCCTCCACACCCGCGCTCGCCTTGCGCTTGCCGAAGATCGCCGTGCTCGCCCCCAACGCTGCCCCCAGACGCACCGGCCCCAGCGTCATCCGCTCGAACGCACTCTTGGCGTTCGCCGCGCTGAACTCCGTGCCGATAAACCGCCGCTTCAGGGCGTGGGCCATCACGCCCGTGGTGCCCGAACCCAGGAACGGGTCGAGCACCAGGTCGCCCTCGTTGCTGGAGCAGCGGATGACACGCTCCAGGTACGCCTCGGGCAGTTGGTTGTCGTGCTTGCCGCGCCGCTCGGTGTTGTTCCCCTGAATCCGCCCCCAATACGGCCCGTACCACACATCCATGGGCACGCGCATGCCCACGGGCATGCCATCCTTCTTGTTGAGCGTGCGCGGGTCAAAGTACGTGGTCGCCCGGTCGCTCGGCTCCAGCACGGCTTCGGGGTTCCAGGTTCGCTGCGGGCCCTTGCAGAAGAACAGTGCGTGGACCTTGCTGCTGATGAACGCGCTCTTGCGGTTCTGCCCGAACCGGTAATGCCAGATGCACCAGTTCACCATGTGCATCTTCCGCTGCTTCAGATGCACCACAATCTCCGCGGCCCAATCATCGGGGATGTTCACCCACATGCTGCCCGTCGGCTTCAACCCCTTCACGCACAGGTCCAGCCAGTCGTACGTGAACTTCAGGTAGTCCGACTCCTTCATCCCGTCGTCCCACTCGTCATACGCCCGGTTCCAGTTGAACGGCGGGTCGGCAAACACCAGGTCAACCTCCCCGCTGCGCACCTCCGCGATCCGCGGCAGCACCTCGCGGCAATCCCCCACATACACACGCGCCTCCGGATCAGTCAGCGCATGCGTGGGGCGCAGTACGCGGCTGTCAGCGTCCGCTTTTTTCGCTCCGAAGGAGCGAGGGGTTGTAGCCACGTCGGAGACCCGCTGTGGCGGGGGTGGAGTCCGCCGCAGGCGGACGGAACCCGTGGAAGCAGCGTCCGTATCCGTCTTCACCCCGGAGGGGTGAACGAAGAGCCCGCCTTCGGGTGCAGCCGCGGCCGTTCGATGGTCTTTCGCTCCGTGCGCCATGCGTGAACGGTACTTCACCTTTGGGCCTTGCGCCACCCCTCACGCCTGAGAATCTGCACGAGGCCCGCTCTTTCGCGCATCCGCCAAGATATCCACACGCGGCGTGGGGTCCCCGTGCGCCTCGATTCGCTCCGCCACCGCCCGCCACAACGCCTTCCGTGCATCCCGTGCCGCCGATCGCAGATTCGCCGTGGCGAACTTGCGCGGCTCGACAAGCAAGTCGGTGCGGTTTTTATCCCCGCCCACAACCTCCCTCACCACCCGCATCCTCAACCCCCGCCGCGCCATGCACCCGTGCCCCATCGCCTCCATGCACAGATTCTTCAGCATCTCCACGATGTTCGCCCGCCGCCTCCGCACGCCCACCGTGTCGATCACCGCCAGCCGCGCCCGCCCCGCCTCATCAAACCCGCACACCATCACGTTGCTCGGCTTGCCGTCGCGGTTGTACACCCTCGCCCGCACCAGTTCCCTCAGCATCCGCCCCAGCGCCCGCGCCACCGCGTGCTCCTGCCGCGCGCTCAGATCACCCGCGGCCAGATGCTCCAGCACACTCCGCCCCGCCGCCCGCTCCATCACCAGCCACGCCCGCCCACCGGGCGCCCCCCCCCCCCCCCCCCCCCCCCCCCCCCCCGGGGGGGGGGGAAGCCCCGGGGGGGGGGGCGGGCCCCCC
>CAZNEU010000237.1:0-1514 GCA_964571915.1 uncultured Phycisphaeraceae bacterium | reverse complement strand
GTTCGTGTCGAGGCCGTTGGGCGGAGTGGGGGGGGCGGGGGGGCTTGCGGCACGCCTGCGCCTCTTGGCCGCGCAGGCACCGATGAGCGCGGGCGACATCGCGGCTCTCTCCCGTGAGTTCTCCCTCCTCCATGTCGATGTGGTGCGCGAGGTCCGCGGCAACGGCCCGCTGGACCTGCTGTGCGTACACGGTCAGACCGTCTTCCACAAACCGCCCCTGAGTTGGCAGTTGGTCAACGGGGTGGTGATTGCGCACGAGGTGAACGCACCGGTGGTGTTTGACCTTCGCGCGGCAGACCTTGCCGCGGGCGGCCAAGGCGCACCCATCACGCCGATCGCCGACCTGGTGCTCTTTGGCTCGGTCGCTGAGAGCCGCGCGGTGGTGAACCTCGGCGGCTTCTGCAACATCACCATCCTGCCGCGCCTCGCCGAGGGAGCAGGCGAAGCGGATGTAGACGCGGTCCGCCGCGCGGCCCTTCCACTGGTGCGGGGCGGCGATGTGTGCGCCTGCAACCACGTGCTCGACACCATCGCTCGCCGTGCCCTGGGTGTGCCGTTTGATGCCCACGGCCACGCCGCGCTCGCGGGCGCGGTGCATGATGAGGCGCTGGACGATCTGCTGGGTCTCTTCGCAGCGCAGCGTGCCGCCAAGCGGTCGCTGGGCACCGGTGATGAGGTGGCAAGTTGGATCGGCCGCCAGTGGCGCGGTGGCGCGGGCGTGAGCGGGCCGGACCTGTGCGCCACGGCCTGCGAGGCGATTGCGGATGCGATCTTGCGGCATGTGGGCACCAGCGGTGTGCAGGTGGACAGGCTGCTCTTGGCGGGCGGCGGTGCCAAGAACGCCGCCTTGGTGCGGGCCATTGGCTCTGCGGCCACCTGTCCGGTGGAGACAACCGCCACCCACGGCGTGGAGCCCGACGCGCGCGAGGCGGCGTGCTTTGCGGTGCTGGGGGCACTCTGCCAGGACCGTGTGCCGGTTACGCTTCCGCAAGCGACAGGTGTCAAGGTGCCTCCGGTGGCGGGAGTGTGGGCATGGGCGTGAAGAAATCAGTGCTGAGTCGAACGTCAGCGAAGCGTGCGGTCGCGCCGGCCGTGGCTGGACAAACGGTGCCCGATCGGTCATGGGTGCTCACCGAGCAGCGCAACCCTCGCTCGCGACGGCTGCACGCGCTGGCCGTGAGTGCGTGCGTGGCCCAGATCCAGCGCGAGGATGCGCAGGTGATCGCCGCTGTGCGCGGGGCGCGGCGTGCCATTGCGGTGTTCACGACCGCGGTTGAGCGCGGGTTTGTGGCTCAGCCGCCCGCGGGGGCCGATGCCGCGCGGCATCCGGGCAGACTGATCTATGTCGGTGCGGGCACATCCGGCCGGTTGGGCGTGCTGGACGCAAGCGAGGCTCCGCCCACGTTCCAGGTGCCCTGCGGGCGGATCGTCGGGATCATCGCGGGCGGCGATCGGTCGCTGCGGTTCTCATCCGAGGGGCTGGAGGATGAGCCCGAGGGTGCGTTGGCGGACCT
>CAZNEU010000236.1:0-3987 GCA_964571915.1 uncultured Phycisphaeraceae bacterium | reverse complement strand
ACGCGCAACTACGATTTCTCCAGCGCCGTCTTCACCGCCACGCTCCCCGCCGGCCCGGCGTGCCCTCCGAGGCCGACCTCGTCAAGTTCGGCTCCGAGGCCCTCAGGGTCTCTCCCGCGGCAGAGGCCGAAAAGACCCGCGCCACCAGCCTGCTCTCCTCCGATCCCGCGGGCGGCAAGGTCGCCGAAAGCAAGACCCACGCCGCCAGCACCGTCGCCAGCGCGTGGCTCGACAACGGCGTCCGCCTCCACCACCGCTACATGGACCAGCGCAAGGATGATGTCACCATCACCATCACCCTCGCCGGCGGCCAGATCGAAGAAACCGCCGACAACCGCGGCGTCTCCGACGCGGCCGGCCTGGCCTGGGGCCGCCCCGCAACCAGCACGCTCTCCAGCACACAAATCCGCGACTTCATGACCGGCAAAAAGGTCTCCGTGCGCGGCGGCGACGGTGGTGGTGGCGGCGGCCGCGGCGGTCGTGGCGGCGGCGGTGGCGGCTCCTCCGATGCCTTCACGCTCACCGTCTCCGGCAGCCCGGCCGATCTCGACACGGGCATGCAACTGGCCTTCGCCCTGCTCACCGACCCCATCATCGAGCCCGCCGCGTTCGAGCAGTGGAAGACCGGGCAACTCCAGGCCATCGAGCAGCGCAAGGTTCAGCCCCAGGGCGTGCTGCAAGAGATGATCGCCGACTCGCTCTACCCCCCCTCCGAAGTGCGCCTCCGCCCCATCCAGAAGGAGCAGGTCGAGCAAATGACGCTCGCCAAGGCCCAGGCCTGGCTCAAGCGCCTCATCGCTTCGGCCCCCATCGAGGTCGCGGTCGTCGGCGACATCCAGCACGATGCCGCCGAGGCCCTCGTCGCCAAGTACCTTGGCTCGCTCTCCAAGCGTGAGCGCATCAACGACAAGACCCTGGCCAGCCTCCGCCAGATCAAGCACGTCCCCGGGCCCGTCGTCGTGATGAAGGAAATCGACACCGCCACGCCGCAGGCCGTGGTGTTCGACGGCTTCTTCGCCACCGATGCCCGCAACGTCCGCGACACGCGCCTCATGCAGATGGCCGCGCGGCTCGTCTCCACGCGCCTCGTCAAGGTCATCCGCGAAGAGAAGCAACTCGTCTACTCCGTTGCTGCGCAAACGCAGCCCGCCACGGCCTATCCCGGCTGGGGCCAGTTCTTCGCCGTCGCGCCCACCGCGCCGGACAAGGCCCACCTGCTCGGCCCCGCGCTGGAGGAGGTCTACACCAACTTCGCCAAGAGCGGCCCCACGGCCGAAGAGATGGACACCGCACGCAAGCAGTTCGCCAACCAGTTCGAGGAGCAGATGAAGGAGCCCGGCTTCTGGCAGGGCCGCCTCGCCACGCTCTCCTACCGCGGCTTCACGCTCGACGACACCATGGAGGCCCCCTCCGCCTTCCAGGCCTTCACCGCCGAAGAGATCCGCGAGAACTTCGCCAGGTACTACAAGCCCGAGTCCACCTTCCGCTTCGGTGTCAAGCCCAAGGCCGGCGCGCCTGCCGCGCCCGACCAGAGCAAGTAACGCAGACATGCGGCCCGAACATGCAGCCCGACCGTAAGGGAGGGGCGTTCAACGGTCGCCCTCCGCTCCGACACGCAAGCGTGGTGTCAGGCTGCCTTCACATCCGACACGGCCAATGAGGCCCCGGGCGCAAGCCCGGCCTTTTTCGTTGCCGCTCGCTCCCACGCCTTCCACCCCCTCCGCTCCTGCCTTCATCTCCCTCCGCTCCCAAGCGGAGGGGGTGGTCGCCGCGGCGACCGGAGCAGGCCAACACACGCCCGCACGGCACGAAAAAAGGGCCGGAGCCACTCGGCTCCGACCCTTGACGTATCAAACTCGTCATCGCGGCAATGCTCGCCGCGATCACAACACCTTACCAGCGGCCGCCGCCGCCACCACCGCCGCTGCGGCCACCACCGCCGCCGCCACCGAAGCCACGACCGCCGCCGCCGCCGGCCTCGCGGGGCTTGGCCTCGTTCACGGTCAGGTCGCGGCCGTCGATGTTCTTGCCGCTCAGGGCGGCCATCGCGGCACGGGCGTGCTCGTCGTTGTTGAACTCAACAAACCCGAAGCCGCGCGGGCGGCCCGTCTCACGGTCCATGACGAGGGCCGCCGAAGCGACCTCGCCGTGAGCCGCGAACAGGTCGCGCAACTGGGCCTCGGACGTGTTGAACGAAAGATTACCAACGTAAAGCTTCATGGCTTTACTCCAGGCCCGAACAGACACATTTGGAAACGGCCGCTGCTTGACTCGGGCAGAAAAAGCGTCGGGAGACCAGAGAGGACTCGACCGACAGGGCCGGGCCAAACAGAGATCACGAGCAATGATAGGCACGCGGCGACGGGCGGGCAAGGCCGTGCCTCCTGCCTCTTGCCTCTTGCCCCTTTGGCTCCCGCCCCGGGTACGGCGGATCCGCTTCCGGCTCTCCACCTCACCTCCCCCGTCCGTCGAAAACCAAGCACTCCGCCCTGTTTCCGCTCCCCTCCCGCACTCTCCCCTTGCACGCGCCGCCCCCACGAGGTACATTGCCAGTGTCCCCCTCGTTTCCGCCGCGGCAATCGTTCGCACACCGTTCGCACGCTCCGCCGCAGCGATCCATCCCGTGAGGAGAGCGCCATGCTTCGCCATGTCCCTGTCGCCGTGCTCGTCTGTGCCGCGGGCGGTCTGCTCGTCGCCTCCCCCGCCACCCGCGCCGATCTGGTCATCTCCCTGGTCGAGGCCGCCCCCAACGTCTCGGCCCCGCGTCTGGGGATGGAACTGATCACGCCCATGAACATCAGGTACGCGCCACTCAGTCCCGGCATTCAGAGCCGCGCCATCCGCGGCCTGATCCTCACTGACTGGGCCAACCCCATGCCTCTCACGTCCACCTTCGTCCCCGTCTTCATCACCTCGCCGTTCACCACCTCCCTCCGTCTCCAGTTCAACGACGCCGGTCCGTTCTTCCATTGCACCGGCCCGGGCACCCTTTCCATCCGCCTCGACCAGGCCTCCGACTCCGGCGGCCTGCGCCTCTTCGACACCGAGTTGCTGAGCATGAACATCTCCGGCGGTAACATCCCCGCGGGCACCATGATCCGCGAGAGCCCCACGTTGCAGTCCTCCGGCCGCGCCTCCAGCCAAACACTCGGCGGCGACCGCTACGCCATCGACAGTTTCTTTGACATCTTCACCGAGTTGAGCATTGACGGCGGTCAGAACTGGACACCTTCGCAGGGTGCCCCCACGCGCATTACGCTCATGCCCACACCCGGCTCCGCCTCCCTCCTCGCCGCGGCCGCTCTCCTCGCCTCCCGCCGCCGCAGACGCTGAACATCTCCTCGCCAGTACGTCCTGCATGTGCACAGCCACCAAGTCGTGGCTGGCCGGTGTGGCCTCTTGCCGCCTGCCTGTTGCCATTTGCCCTTCGCCCTTTGCCCTGTCCCCTATCCCCTGTCCCCTAACCTCTCGCATGTTCGAGCACCGCTCAGAGGGTCTGCTCAGCCGCGGCGCGTTCCTGCGGCGTCAGGCCACCCATGCGTTGCTGGGGGCCGGGCTGGTGCTGGGTTCGCTGGCGGTGGGCGCGCTGGGCTACCGGCTGCTTGAAAACCAGACCTGGACCGACTCGATCTATTCGGCCGCGATGATCCTGACGGGCATGGGGCCGGCCATCGCGGTGAAGACCGATGCCGGCAAACTCTTCGCGTCCGCCTACGCGTTCTTCGCGTGCCTGGTTTTTCTGGGCGTCGCGGCACTCGTCATCGCCCCGGCCCTGCACCGCCTGCTACACGCCCTGCATTTGGAAGAGGACACGGGGCGGTGAGGGTGGAGCGGGGGGTGCCGGGGGGCGGCAGCCCGCCCGGCCTTCGCATCATCCGAAGCCTTTCCCTTCTTGGGCCTCCTCCTCCCGACCGCGCATCCGCCGTGTCTCTGCCCGCTGCCGCACGATCATCCGTCCAAGCACGGATGATCGTGGCACCCGGCACC
>CAZNEU010000235.1:0-1798 GCA_964571915.1 uncultured Phycisphaeraceae bacterium | reverse complement strand
AGGTCGGCCGTCTGGATGGTCTGGCGATAGAGGCCGGTGGTGCCCGTGCCGCCGGCACCGTCGATCGGTGTGTTCTGCGTGAGGAAGTTCTCGTAGCCGCCGTCGAGCGCGTTGGAGGCGGGCAGGTCCACACCCCCGTTGTGGTTGTAGTCCACATAGCCCTTGTTGAAGCGGAAGTTGGCGTAGTTGTCCCAGTCCTCGCCCGCCGTCGCGTCCGTCTTGGTCGTGGCCAACTGAATCTCGAAGGTCTCGCTGCCGACCACGTCCACCGGCGTGATGCGGGCACGGTACGTGGGCACGGCGCTGCCGCCCGTCGTGATGTCGGCCGGGATCGTGGACGACACGTTCGTCAGGGTGAGCGTCCCGCTGGGCGCGGCCGGCCCGTAGGCGATGTACCCCTTGTTGTGCTGCGTGCCGTTGCTGTTGCGGTTGTTGGGCACGCCGATGAGGATGCGGCTGCTCGCGTCCACCGTGTGGACCAGCGGGATCGAGCCGTCGCTGTTCACCCCGCCCGCCCCGGTGTCGGCGTTGTGGCCCGTCAACTCGCGCAGGCGCGTGCCCACGGGAAAGTTCACCACCACCGACCGCAGTTGCGTGCCGTTGCCGTACCAGTTGTTCACGCCGCACACCACGTTGGCCTGCACGGCGTTGCCGCGCGTGAAGACCATCACCGTGTTGATGGCGGGGTTCACCGAGTCGGTGAAGTTGACCACGTTCCACGAGCCGCGCGTGTAGGCGTTGTGGATGCGGACCATGTCCGTAATGGCCGTCGGAATGGCCAGGTTGGTCACGACCTGCGACGTGCCGCCGACGGGGAAGCCCACGCTGGTGGCGTTGCCCAGAGCGGTGGGGTTGCCCTCGCGCACCCAGAAGCGGTTGGCCGCGGTCTGCTGGAAGCGGTCGTGCATCTCACGCCCGTTGTAGTAGATGATGCTCGCGGGTGTAGGCCGCCAGAGCACATAGGCGTTGCCCGCCAGGCCAGCGTTCGCGGCAGAGGGCAGGCCCGGGGGGCTGGAGCCGTTGCCGGTGGAGCCGTTGTCGTGGCTGAAGACGTGGTGAACGCCCTGCGACCCGTTGTTGTCGCCGTCGTCGTTCCTGTCGAAACTGGAGTCGATGATCGTGTTCCAGTGAAACTGTCCCGTGGCACCCCCCGCCGGATAGGTGGGCTGGTTCGCGGCGATGAACTGGCCGCCCAGCGCGTTGCGCAGCGGGCCGGCCTCGTTGATGTCGAGGGCGTCGCGGTTGGCCGCGAACGCGGCGTTGCCGCCGGAGGCGGGCACCGAGGCCTTGCGGGCGTAGAACTGGATGGACGAGTTGCCGTCCACCGCCTCCACGAAACTCAGGGGCGATCCCTTGCTGCCGTCCGGGCGCGTCCACTGCTGATTGATCGCCCCGTCAAACCACTCGTTCCAGAAGTCGTGCTTGGCGTGCTTGGCGGCATCAAGCCGGAAGCCGTCCACCCCCACATCCGCCATCATCCACTGGCTCCATCGACCCAGGTACGCCGCCAGCGTCTCCGCCACCGCATCGCCCGACGCGGGCGCGGCCGCGTTGTACGGATACAGCGTCCAGTTCGTCGCGTTCGAGAAACCCGAGATGCCGGGGTTGGTGAACGTGATGGGCGTGAGCGACGTGTCCGGGTAGAACCTGGCGTTCGCCGGGTCGGGCCGGTTGCGGACGCGACCCGGCGGGATGTTTTGCGCGTTCTCGGCCACGGGCTGGCGGACCAGCGGATAGAACGTCTCCTGGGCAAAGTCCACCAGACCGACAAGGTCGCCCAGCCACAGGCAGTAGTTCG
>CAZNEU010000234.1:0-11252 GCA_964571915.1 uncultured Phycisphaeraceae bacterium | reverse complement strand
CCGGGGGGGGGTCTGGGGGGGGGGGGGGGGCGCGGCCCCCCGGGCCGCGGGGGGCGGGGCGCCCCCCCCGGGCGGGGGGGGGGGGGGGGGGGGGGGGGGGGGGGGGGGGGGGGGGGGGGGGGCCCCCCGGCGCTGCCGCGGCTGAGCGCGACCGCGGCCCGCGTGGAGGTGGGCGAGCACGACGGGGAGAGTTTCACGCTGCTCACGCAGGTGGACGCGACGGCCTCGCTGATGCCCGACCCGGTGCGGGCGGATGAGTATGTGGTGCAGATGCGGGAGATCGCGCCCGCGGCCATGCCCGAGGAGGCGGCCATGCGGTTTGACGGGTGGGTGAACTTTCGCGCGGGGGAGGGGCGGGGCACGCTGAGCGGGGTGGCGCTGGACCGCTGGACGGCCCAGCGCGTGCCGCTGACGTTTCGCAGCGCGTGGCGGGAGTTCAACATGCGGGGGCGGATTCTGCCCACGGAGTTCACGTTCTCGCGCGTGAACGGCGTGGAGGCCGCGGTGGGGCTGGGCGATGTGTCGATGTCGATCCCCGGGCTGGGGGAGCACGATGCGTTCGGGACGAGCCGGCCGCTGCACATGCGGGGTGTGCGGGGCACGGTGCGTTTCCACTACGGGGGGAGTTTGCGGCCGGGGGGGGGCATTGATGCCGACCTTGCGGGGAAGGTGGAGGACCTGGACTGCCGCGTGATTCTGGGGATGGACGGGCTGGACCCGTTCTGGTCGGGGGTGTCGTGCCAGGTGTGGACGGACGAGTTTGTGATCGAGAAGAACCCGCGGCTGATGCCGTTTCTGCCGGAACTGGTGCGGAAGCGGTTCACGAGTTTCAGCGGGCCGACGGCCAGGGTGGTGGCGTACGCCATGATCCGCCGGGAGGGCCTGCCGCCGGTCTTTTCGCCCGAGATGACGCGCCCGTGGCAGGTGTCGGGGTCGGTGCGGTTTGAGAACGGGCGGGCGGCGTTCGAGCACTTTCCGTACCCGTTCTTTGACCTGCAGGGGCTGATCACCTTCGACGCCGAGGCGGTGATGATCAAGGGGGTGTCGGGGCGCGGGCTGACGGGTGCGGCGCTGGTGGCCAACGGGCGGATCAGCGTGCCCGACGACGGGGCGTTCGCGGCGATCGACGTGACGGTGATCGATGCGCCCATGGACGAACTGCTGTGGGCGGCGATCGACCGGCGGGGCGGGCTGGCCCGGGCGGTGCTGGGGAAGGTGAGCGACGAGCAGGCCCGGGTGCTGCGATCGGACGAGGGGGCGCCCCTGCGCGGCCCGGCGATGCTGGAGAACCTGCTGGGGGCTGATGAGTTGACACGTCTCAGGGACGGCGAGAACAGTTGGCGCGACGGGCTGTTCAACACGCTGTTCAGCGCGGCCCGGCACCAGCAACTGGTGGAGGACGGGCTGATCATCACGCCGGCCCAGGCGGCGCTGGGCCGGAGCGAACTGGAGCGGCTGCTGGCGCACCGGGCCGACGTGCTGAGCGCGGGCCCGCCGACGGCGGAGACGCGAGCCGCGGACGACGGACTGGCGGGCGAGATTGCGCGGGCGCGCGAGGGGCTGGAGCGGCCGGAGTTTGCGTTCCTGGGGCGTGTGAAGCAACTCAACGTGAAGGTGGACTACACGCCGGACACGCAGGGGCACTACAACACGTACATCACCATGAACTTCGACGGGCCGGGGGCGGGGCTGGTGCCGGATGCGTTCCCGATCCCGCTGTACGCGAAGGAACTGCGGATCGACGTGACGGACCCGGCGGCGACGTTTTACGCCGACGTGGGGAGCGGGCTGCGTGCGGGCGTGGTGTCGGTGTCGGGGAGCATCGACCTGACCAGCCCGGAGAAGGCGGCGCAGACGCCGACCATCCGCATCGAGGCGCTGGATTTTCTGGTGGATGAACTGCTGGTCAACGCCATCCCCCGGCGGGGTCTGGCGGGGCGCGCGGCCAGGGCGGGCAGCGAGCAGGGCCTGTCGGCCCGCGAGGTGCTGAGCGCGCTGCGTGTGCGCGGGCTGGTGGACTGCACGGCCAAGATCGAGCCCGACGCGACTGGCGCGGCCTCGATGGACATTGATGTAACGCTCAAGGGCCTGCTGGCGCGGCCGCGGCCGCTGCGCGACGACGGGGAGGGCGTGGTGATCAGCGGCCTGCTGGGGCGTGTGAGCGTGAACGACAACGAGGTGCGGCTGGAGGGGGTGCGGGGGCAGGTGCGCTCCGCGACCGACCCGGCGGTGGTCGAGATCGCGACGCCGGGGTTCATCGGCCCGCCCGCGATCGACACGGAACTGCCGCGGGGCGGGGCAGATCGGCCCGGCGGGATCGCTCTGGAGGCGCTCGTGCGCACGAGCGATGCCGGCGTGGAAGTGGACGGCCGCCTGACCGGGGCGCGGCTGGACCTGGCCTGGCCGCTGGAGGACGCGGTGGCCATTGTGGCGCGGGATGCGGGCGTGCGGCTGGCGGAACTTCGCGAGGCGCGCCGACCCAAGGGCACGTTTGATGCGGACGTGGAGGCGGCGCGGGACGTGGACGGGACCGTGCGTGTGCGTCTGGGAGTGGGGAGCGCTCAGGGCCTGGCGGTGAACGGGCTGGGAGGGCGTCTGACGATTGACCGCGAGGCGGGCGACGTGCGCGTGGATATCACTTCGTTGCCGGCCGGCATCACCGCCGCGCCAGCACCGGACGTGGCGCCGGCACGGGACCGGATCGACGCGGTGGTGGCGTTCAAGGAGTTCCGGGCGGGGCTCATGCTGGCGGGCGAAGAGCGCGTGCTGGTGGACCTGGACGGCTCGGTGAAACTCAGCGATCTGGGCGCCGGCGAGAGCGCGGCGACGCAGGGGCTGGGGCTGGCGGGGCCGCTGCGTGCGAGCGTGCGCGCGGGCCGGTTTGAGTCGGCCATCACGCACCGCGTGCTGCGAGCGGCGGGGCTGAGCGGCCTGGTGGAGACGATGAACGCGCTGGCGCTGCGGGGCGTGTTTGATGCCGATGTGGCCGCGTCGCCCCGGCCGGGGAGCGATGAGGACCTGGTGCTTTCGACGGCGATCCGGCCGCGCACGCTGGGGCTCACGCAGGTGTCGAAGAACGAGCGGGGCGAGGCGATGGTGCGCTCGGTGGATCTGGAGGGCGTGGCAGGGCGGATCGTGATCGACGATCGGGTAGGACGGATCGAGGGCGTGCGGCTGGCCAAGGACTCGTGGTCGGCCGCGCTGGATGGCGCGCTGACGCTTGGGAACACCGAGGTGGGCACATCGCCGTGGACGCTGGAGGCGGTGGTGGGCCTGCGGGGCGGCACGGTGGAGCCGAGTCTGCTGGCGTTGCTGCCCGCGCCGGTGGTGGAGGCGATGGAGGCGGCGGAGATTGTGGTGCGCGACGGCTTTGCGCTCGAAGGCGGCCGGCTGGCGCTGACGGGGGCAGGCCCGGGGCAGGGGCGGACGATCGGGGCGGCAAGGTTCGAGGGAACGGTGGGGTTTTCCGGCCTGTCGGCGGAGACGGGTGTGGCGCTGGCGGGCGGTGTGGGGCAGGTGGCGGTGGTGGCGACGCTGGCCGCGGATGCCGAGCGTGCCCGTGTGAGCATGGAGTTTGATGTGCCGTTGATCGAGGCGGCGGGGGTGCCGCTCACGGGGGCCACGGCGCGGGTGTTCACGGGCACGGACGAGCACGATGTGCTGGCGGACTTCGTGGCGGGCGAGTGTCAGGGGGGGCGGCTGTGGGCGCGGGCGTTTGTGGTGCGCAACGGGCCGGATGAGTCGCCCGCCTCGCCGCGTCGGTACGAGGTGTCGGCGCGGGTGTCGGGGGTGCTGCTGGCGGACCTGCTGGCGGAACTGGAGCGGCGTGCGCTGCGGCGCGAGCAGGCCGACCTGGTTGGCCCCTTGCCGGAGGAAGCGCTGGTGGGTCCGAGCGAGCGTGTGGCGGAGTCGATGCGGGCGGCCCGCGCAATGGCCGCGCCCGGGCCGGGGAACAACTCGCGTGGAAGGCTGGATGCGGAACTGTCGCTGACGGGCCTGCTGGGGATTCCGTGGTCGAAGACGGGCGGCGGCAGCGTGCGTGTGGCGGGGGGCGGGGACGTGCTGGCGTCCAAGTTTCTGACGCGGATGGTGGAGGTCTCCAACCTGCACGTGCCGATGGGGGAGGCGCTGGACTTCGGGCACGGCCGGTTCTCGATCACGGGCGACCGCGTGGGCTTCGAGCACCTCACGCTGCTCTCCAGCAGCGTGTCGCTGATCGGCTACGGGAGCATCACGCTGCCGGAGATGAACCTGGACCTGACGTTCAACTCGCGCGGGTATGCCCAGGTTCCGCTGCTGTCGGGGGCGATTGAGGCGGCGCGGAACGAACTGATCACGACGCGTGTCGCGGGCACGCTGCGCAGGCCGAGCATGAGCACGGAGCCGTTTGTGGGCACGCGGCGTGCGCTGGACCGCTTGTTCGGCGGCGGCCCGCGGGAGGCCGCGCCCGACGCGGAGCGGATCGACGAGGCGGTGCGGGCGGAGCGGGCAAGGTGGCTGCGCGGCCCGGCGGCCCGCGCGGGCCAATGATGCCCCCCGGACCAACGCGAGAAACCCATGCCCAGCCAACGCCAGGAACTCGACCCGCCGACATCACCGGACCCGATCACGCCCACCAGGCCCGAACGCAAGCCCGAGGACCCGGTGCTGGCGGCGGCGATCGACGCCCTGATCGAGAAGCAGGGCGGGAAGCCGGGGAGTTTCGAGGGCCGCCTGGTACACGACCTGGTGGCCACGAGTTTGAAACTGATCCCCGACGGGCGGCACACGGGTGAGATCAAACTGATCACGGCGGCGGTGAAGGAACTGCGGTACGCGTACAACATCTTTGCCAAGTACCCCGAGCCGCACAAGGTCTCGATCTTCGGGTCGGCCCGGACCCCGCCCACGCACCCGGATTACACGGCGACGGTGGCGCTGGGGAAACTGATGGCGGAGGCGGGGTGGATGATCATCACCGGTGCGGGCGGGGGCATCATGGAGGCCGGGCACGTGGGGCCGGGCAAGGCCGCGAGTTTCGGCGTGGCGATCCGGCTGCCGTTTGAGACCACGGCCAACGAGGTGATCGCGGGCGACCAGAAACTGATCCACTTCCGGTACTTTTTCACGCGCAAACTGATGTTCATCAGCCAGTCGGAGGCGGTGGCGCTGATCCCCGGCGGCTTCGGGACGATGGACGAGGCCTTCGAGGCGCTGACGCTGATCCAGACGGGCAAGGCGAGCATGCTGCCGGTGGTGCTGCTGGAGGGCGCGGGCGGGAGTTACTGGAGGGAGTGGGACGACTTCATCCGCCGGCAACTGCTGAACACGCAACTCATCAGCCCGGAGGACACGGGCCTGTACAAACTCTGCGACACGCCCGCGGAGGCGGCCAGGCACATCGTGGAGTTCTACCGCAACTACCACTCGTCAAGGTATGTGAAGGACGAGTTGGTGATCCGGATGCAGCGGCGGCTGGGCGAGCCGGCGATGGAGACGCTGAACACGGAGTTTGCGCGGCTGGTGAAGAGCGGGAAGATGGTGCAGCGCGGCCCGGTGGAGAACGAGGAGGACCACCTGCACCTGCCGCGCCTGGTGTTCACGCACACGCGCCGGGAGTTTGGCACCGTGCGGAAGTTGATCGACCGGATCAACGAACTGGACGCGGCGGGGTGAGCGCATCGCCTCGCGTTGAAGACCGGCGGGGAGCGCCGGACCACCCGGGGCGCGGGACCGCCCCGACCAGCGCCGGCGGGGTGCTGCTCATCGTGGGCACGCTGCTGAGTTGGGCGAGCATCCCGCTGTTTCTGAAGTTCTTTGCGCGTCCGGACCCGGCGACGGGCGTGGCGCTGATTGATGCGTGGACGGCCAACGGGTGGCGCTACGGGATGTCGGCGGTGTTCTGGCTGCCGCTGCTGGCGGTGGCGCTGTACCGGGGGAGGCTGCCGCGGGCGATCTTCGCGGCGGCGGCGGTGCCGACGATGTTCAACGTGGCGGGGCAGACGTGCTTTGCGTGGTGCCCGTACTTTTTGGACCCGGGTTTCTTTTCGTTCGTGTTCCGCGTGCAGATCGTGTTTGTGGCGTTGGGTGCGTACATGCTGTTTCCCGGCGAGCGGGCGGCGCTGCGGAGTGCGCGGTTCTGGCTGGGTGCGGTGCTGGTGGCGGGGGGGAGCGCGGGGCTGGTGATTTTCGGGAAGGGGCTGGGGAGCGGGCACTCCTTGTGGGCGATTGCGCTGGCGGTGGCCAGCGGCGCGCTCTTCGCGGGCTACGGGCTGGGGGTGCGGTACTTCATGCACGAATACCCGGCGGTGCTGGCGTTCGGCATTATCTGCCAGTACACGGCGGTGTGCGTGGTGGCGATGATGCTGGTGCTGGGGAAGGACCACGGGGCCGTGGTGCTGACGTTCAACGGCTTCAACTGGTTTGTGCTGGTGGCGAGTTCGATGATCGGCATTGCGCTCTCGCACGTGGCGTATTACGCGGCCATTCAGCGGCTGGGCGTGAGCGTGAGCATGGGGATTATTCAGTTGCAGCCGGTGCTGACGGCGACGGCGAGCGTGCTGCTGGGGTGGGAGCACCTGGCCCCGCTCCAGTGGGTGAGCGGCGTGGTGGGCGTGGGCGGGGCGGTGCTGGTGCTGATGGCGGGGAAGAAGTTGGGCGGTGCGAAGGGCGAGCCGCCCGGACCCCGGCGGGAGCACGATGCGGAAGACCTGGCGGCGGAGCCGACGGCGAGTTAACCTGCGGACGTGCCACGATCATCCGCGGCTTCTGCGGATGATCGTGCCTGGGTCAACGCCGCCTCCCACGATCATCGCCGCCGAGCCGTCGACGATCGTGGCACGGTCTTACCCCAGCACGCGGAGGAGTTCGGCCTCGGTGGTGAGGCCGCGGGCGGCCTTGTCGCGTCCGTCGTCCATGAGGGTTTGCATGCCGGCGGCCCGGGCCGCGTCGGCGAGGGCGACGGCATCGGCCCGCTGCACGGTGAGGCGGCGGAGCGTGTCGTTCATGGTCATGATCTCGAAGAGGCCGACGCGGCCGTAATAGCCGGTGCCGAAGCAGCGCTCGCAGCGGCCTGGTTCCGCGCCCGCCGCGGACGTGCCCTGCCCGCTGCCGTTGCACTGGTCGCAGGTGCGGCGCACGAGGCGCTGAGCGATGACGGCCAAAAGCGTGCTGGTAACGAGGTAGGGCTCGATGCCGATATCGAGGATGCGTGCGATGGCGCCGGGGGCGTCGTTGGTGTGGAGCGTGGCGAGCACGAGGTGGCCGGTGAGGGAGGCCTGCACGGCGAGTTGGGCGGTTTCCTGGTCGCGGATCTCGCCGACGAGGATCACGTCCGGGTCTTGGCGCAGGAGTGCCCGCAGGCCGGCGGCGAAGGTGACGCCGCGCTTGACGTTGACCTGGGTCTGGCTGATGCCGTCGAGGTGGTACTCGACGGGGTCTTCGATGGTCATGACGTTGCGGCTGGTGCGGTCGATGCCGCCGAGGGCGCCGTAGAGGGTGGTGGTTTTGCCGCTGCCGGTGGGGCCGGTGACAAGGATGATGCCGGTGGGGCGGCCGATGAGGTCGAGGAGTCTGGCCCGCTGCGGGGCCGTCATGCCCACCTCTTCGAGCGAGAGTTTGGTCTGGCTCTGGTCGAGCAACCGCAGCACGATGCGCTCGCCGTAGACGTTGGGGATGACGGACATGCGGATGTCGATCTTGCGGCTGCCGATGCGCACGCCGGCGTGGCCGTCCTGGGGGTTGTGGCGGTTGGCGATGTCGAGTTCGGTCATGACCTTGAGGCGCGAACTGATGGCCGGGGCCAGGGCCAGGGGCGGCGAGAAGGCATCCACCAGCATGCCGTCGATGCGGAAGCGGATGACAAGTTTGGTTTCCATGGGGTGAACGTGGATGTCGCTGGCGCGGCGGCGGAGGGCCTCGAACAGGATCATGTTCACGAGGCGGATGACGGGTGTCTGGCGGGCGAGTTGCAACAGGTCGGTGGCGGCCTTGACGCTGCCGGCGGCGCTCTGGATGGCGCGCTCGTCGAGGGGCATTTCCTCCACGATCTCGGTGACGAGGTCTTGCCGCTGCTCGTAGCCGCGGTTGAGGAGGTTGGTGACGGCGGAGCGTGGGGAGAGGACGAGGCGGATGGGTGAGCCGAGGCGGTCCTCCAGCAGGGAGAACGCGGCGGGCTGGAAGGGCTGGCTGGTGGCGACGGTGAAACTGAGCCCATCGCCCGCGATGGCGGCGGCCTGATACTCGCGGGCCATGGGGCCGGGGACGAGTTCGTAGTAGCGTGCCGCGGATTCGGTGAGTTTGGGCTCGTTGACCAGGGGCAGGCCGGTGCGGAGGGCGAGTTTTTCGAGGGCGGCGTGCTCGTCGATGGCGAGCATGGAGATGAGCACGTCCCACGGTTCGCTGTCGGAGCCGGGGAGGTCGGGGAAGGCCCGCACCTGCTCGACGGTGAGGCCCAGGGGGCCGGAGAGTTCGGCCACCCGCGCGTGCTCGCGTCCCGGCAGGGCCACCACGAGGGGCCCGCCGTTGGCGACCCCGTTGCCACCAGCCCACCGTGCCAGAACGCCCTTAGCCACGCGGGGGGCCTCCGGGAGCAGGGTCCGCCGGTGTCGGTTGCACGTCGAGCACCTCGATACGGATGGGCTTGGCCGTGGGCAGCCCCTGCCGCTCCTCGGGCGTGAGGATGGCCTGGGGGCCCTGGGTGAGCAGGCGGAGGTCGTTGAAGGTGGGATCGCGCATCACGCGCGGCGTGATGAAGATGTAGAGGGTGCGGGTGGTCTCGGTGGTGTTCTCGTCGCGGAACAACTGACCGATGATGGGAATATCGCCCAGGAGGGGCACCTTGATGACGGTCTTGCCGGTCTGCGTGGAGGTGAGGCCGCCGACGACGATGGTGGAATCACTGGGGATGGTGACGGACTTGGAGTCGATCTTGTTGGTGAGGCGGGGCGGGGGCACGACGGTGCCGCTGGCGTTGGTGGTGCTGGTGCCCTGGAAACTGGACAACTCGATCTCGTAGTTGAGTTTCATGTAGTTGCCCTCGCTGATCTGCGGGGTGACGGTGAGGCGTGTGCCGGCCTCCTCGAAACCGCCGAAGCCGGTGAGGGTGGTGGAACTGGAGCCCGACTGGCTCTGGGTGGTGGTGGGCTGCTCGTCCTTGACCTCGACGTTGGCCTGTTCGTTGTCATCAACCAGCAACTGGGGGCGGGCGAGGATGCGGGTGTCGGTGTTGGTGGCGAGGGCGTTGATGATGATGGGGACGTACTCGCTCTTGATGATGGCGCCGGTGAAGCCGGCGAGGCCGGTGGCGACGTTCTTGGCGGTGGTGAACGCGCCGTTGGTGGCGCTGGTGCCGGTGCCCCTGGCGAAGGTGCTGAGGCCGAAGTTGGTGTTGAAGGCTCCGCCGGAGCCCTGGGCGTTGATGAGTTGGGTCTCGAAGGCGAGGCGGAAAGTCTCGTTGCCGGAGATGGCGACGATGAGGGCCTCGATGTAGACCTGGGGGCGGCGGAGGTCGAGTTTTTCGATGAGGCGTGCGAACTGGGGCTGGAGGCGGCGCGGGGCCTTGACGAAGACCTGGTTGTTCTGCGTGTCGGGGCCGACGTGGATGTCCGCGCTGGCGCCGATCGCGCCCAGTTCACCGGGGCCGGTGCGGGCCGCGCTGTCGGTGGAAGCCGCGAGCGTGGGCGTGGTGGGGAGGGTTTCGCCCCGGCGCGGCAGGCGGAGTTGGTTCACGGACCCGGTGTTGGCGACGGGTGCCCCGGGCAGGAGCGGCCCCCCTCCGGAGGGGCGGGCCTGGTTGGTGAGCAACTCCTGGATGATGGCGGCGATGTCTTCGGCCTTGCCGTGGCGGAGTTTGTAGAACTCGTACACCACGGTTTCGGCGGCGGTGATCTCCTTGAACTCATCGGCGAGGCGCTGCACCTCTTCCTGCTGCTGCTCGGTGCCGTAGTAGATGAAGCCGCGGCCCTCGGGGTCGATGAGGAAGATGGAGCCGCCCTCGGCCTGCTGGCTCGTGCCGCCGAAGGCGTTGAACTGGCCGGGGATGCCGCCCTGCGGGTTGCCGGTGTTGAGTCCCTGGAAGGCGATTCCGCCGCCGGCGGAGGCGTCGCGAGAACTGGGCAGGGTGATGATCTCGCCCAGGCCCTGGCGTTTGCCGTGCTGGGCGAGTTGAATGGCGGCGGAGCCGATGGCGTACCACTTGGGGCGCAAGCGGTTGGGCTTGTCCACCACTTTGAGGAGGCGTGTGATGAACTCCTGCTCGTCGGGCCTGCCGCGGAAGATGAGCGAGTTGCTCTGGGGGTCGGGGATGAGGCGGTCGGCGAGGTTGGAGAGGTTGGTGGCGCCGCCCATGCCCGCGGCCTGCTGCTGGGCCTGCACCTGCTGCTGGATGGCATCCAGGCCGCCGCCGGCGCGGCCGCCGCGCCCGAGCAACTCGAGGAGGCGCTGGCGTGCGACGGGGGCGGCGATGTAGGTGAGTTCGAAGTAGGCGATGTCCTGCTTGCTCTGCTCGGCGGCGAGTTTGGCCACAAGTTGCTTGACCAACTCGATGCGGCGGGGCGTGTCGGTCATGAGGATGACGCCCAGGTCGTCGAGGTAGGCGATGGGCCCGCCGCCGATGCCGGGCTGGCCGGGCATGCCACCCACGCCGCTGCGGAGCACGACACCGATCGCCTGCGTGAGCGAAGAGGGCCGCAGGCCGCTGGTGGGGATGAGTTGCGTGGCGGCGAAGGCGTGGTCGCCGAGGCCGCCGAAGGCTTCCTGCGGGCCCTTGATGATGTAGATGCCGGCGACATCGCTGGTCATCGAGGCGCCGTTCTGCTCCAGGAGCATGGTGAGGAAGGGGAGCAGGTCGCCCCTGGGGACGCTGAGGGGCACGGAGAAGTAAATCTTCTTGCTGAGCACGCCCACGGCCTGGTCGGTGGTGATGACCTGGATTTTGGTCTGGCCGATGACGAGGTCGACGAGGAGGCGCATCTCCACGCCGTCGGCGAAGGGGCCGAACTGAAAGGAATCGCCATCGACGAAGACACCGGGGGCCGCGCCGTGGTCTGCGGGCGCGGGCGGCGGCACCACGGCGGGCATGGGCTCGGGTGTGGCGGGCTCCTGAGCCGCGGGCTGGGGCTGGTCTGGCGCTGGCACGGGCGGGGCGGCGTGATCGACGGGCGGGTCTGGCGGGGGCTCCGCCGGTGGGTTGGCGGGAGGTTGGTCCTGGGCCGCGGCTGTGCCACCCAGGGGCACGCCAAGAGCCCAGAGCGCGCCGGCCATGCCCGCGGCAC
>CAZNEU010000233.1:0-7971 GCA_964571915.1 uncultured Phycisphaeraceae bacterium | reverse complement strand
CTGGATGCACGCCGCGGAGGTGGTCCCCACTCCGGCAGCATCCGTGCTGCTCACCATCGGTGGCCTGCTCGCAGCCCGCAGACGCAGGTAGACGGCTGGTGCATTGAAGTGCTGCCCCGTGGCGGGTGGCATTGAAGTCCTTGCCGTGCCACCGCAAGTCGGGCGGCTCGGCGACCGACTTCGGTGCTCCTGACCGTTGCTTCGCGGGCCTCATGCACATCCCTTCAGCCCTGAGCCGTGTTCGTTGAGGCCTCCGGCGAACATTCGCCGGCCTCAAGAGCCTTGCCCGAGGCCTCCAGCACACATTCGCAGGCGTGCAGCCCTCTCGTTGAGGCCGCAAGCAAACATTTTCAGGCTTCAAGCGCTCTCCTTGTGGCCGGAAGCAAGCATTTTCGGGCCTGAAGAACCTTTGTGGAGGCCTAGAGAAGTGCGCTCACTGCGCGGCGAGTCGCGGCACGGGCCGGCCGGGCGCATCGATCATGTGCCCGGCGAAGGCCACGACGCTTGAACTGGGCTGTGCGGGCGCGGCACTTTGGGCCATGGCCGAGGGTACGCGGCACGCGGCTCGGCGAGCCCTTCCCGGATCATCTCGGCGGCTGGCTCAGCGACTACTTCCTGCTTCCGTAGCCCTACTGATCTCTGCGCAGCAAAAGGAATGTGTGCGGGTATGCCGATGAAGTGTGCATGAGAACCAAAGGCACTCCGGCGGAGCTGGAAGCCCGGCGGCGGCGAGCGGCCGCGCTGCTGGGCCAAGGCAAGGGAACCAACGAGGTGGCGCGTCGGGTGGGGGTCTCGCCCCCGTCGGTGAGCCGGTGGAAGAAGGCGCTGCGTCGTCGCGGCCCCACGAGCATCCGGCACGGGCATCGGCTTAAGGCAGCCGAAGCCCGTGGCACAGCGAGGGGAACCAGTGCCACCTGGCGGGTGGGCGGGGTTGGAGGAGGGGAAGTGGTCATCGGGTGTTGTTGAGGAAGTGCGGGGATGACGAGAGACAGGATGAATCATTCCACCAGAATGCGGGGCGGGTCGTTGGAGGCGAGCCAGCCGTGGGCAGTGCCGGGGGGAGAATCGAGCGCGAGGAGGCCGGCGAGGGGCCGGTCGCCGCGCCAGTGGGGGTTGGCGGGTTCGTCGAGGAGGGTGAAGGGTTCGGGGGCAAGGCCCAGCACACGCGCGGCGTTGGTCGTGGCCATGGCCAGGAGCGTGCGGGCATCGGTGCCGTCTCGCTGATGGAGGAAACGCATCTCGTCGAGAACGCTGATGCGGCCGGTGTGCGGATCGTTGCTGCCCGTGGGCAGGTTCACGATGGAGTCTGTGCCGAGGGCCACGGTGATGCCCGCGGCGAGCATGTCTGTGTAGCGGTGCGGGCCGAAGTGGTTTTCTGCGCGAAAGTACGCCGAGGCACGGGGGCAGTAAATCACCGAGGCGCGGGCGGAGGCGAGGTCGTGCAGGTCGGCATCGGAGCAGTCGTTGACGTGGATGAGGGTGAGGGGGAAGGAGAGGCTGGTTGGCGGACGGAACGTCCGCCCCACCTGGTGCACGGGCGAGCGGGCACCGACAAACTCAGCCGCGGCGGCATCGTTCCAGACACCGACGGATTCGAGGAGGTCTCGCAGTGGGCCGCGCTGGTGGAGGATGAGTTCGCGTTCCTCTGGACTCTCGGCGACATGGGAGCACGCGGAGATGCCCTGCGCGGCGAGTTCTGCGGCGAAGCGGTACGCCGCGGCGCCTGCGCTGTAGGTGGCGTGGGGGGAGAGGCCGATGCGCAGGGCGGGCCACATGGCGGCGGAACGCGAGTCTCCGTGAAGGGCCGTTTCGTCGCACGATTGCCCACCCCCCTCCCCCTCCCTCTGGGAGGGGGCGTCAGCGCAGGTGCCAGCCTGTTCAAGGGCCGCACGCGCGAACTCAATCGCCGCGTCGGCTCCTGCGCCGAGGGCGAAGAACTCGATGAAGGCGAGGCCCGCCATGCCGGTGGCTCGCAGGGCATGGAACGCGGCGAGGCTGGCGCGGCCTCGAACGGCCCCGGCGATATCACCGACGGCGACGGTGCCGCCGCGGCGGAGGAGGGCAACGCCTGCGCGGACGGAGTCGGCGATAGCGTGCTCATCGGTGTGGCGTGCGTCGCGGATCATGTCGATCCACGCGCGGAAGTTTCCGGGCTGACCGCCGCGCCCACCGTCGCCCCGGTCTCCCGACCGCTCGTCAAACGGCCGCGGACCGATGTGGGTGAGGTCAAGGTGGGTGTGCGCGTTCACCAGGCCGGGGGTGAGCACGTATCCCGGGCAAGAAACCACTTCGGCCCCCACACACTCGGGCAAAGCCGCCACCCAGGCCGCGGGGCCGACGGCCAGCAGGCGGGCGGCCCAGGGCTGGGCCGTGAAGGCGAGGGGTTCGCCCAGCCGAACGAGCACCGAGACGCCCTCGGCGCCACGCCCCCCCGGACGGACCCCCTCGCCCCCCCCACCACCGAGATGGCCGCGTGCATCGGCGATGCCCGCGGCATCTATCCTGAGCACGCGGGATTTGTTGGAAGCGTCTGGCGACACCCGATATCCTTGCTTGCGCGGCATGTTGGGCCCGGGCACGAGCCGCGACCGTCGGCGTGCCCGCGGCAACCCAGAAGAACCGCGCGTTTCGACTGTACCACACCGACCGCCGTCCGGAGCACCGACCCATGAACCGCAGCATCCTCTCCCGTTCGCTTGTTCTCTTCACGCTGGCCGGCCTGGGCTTGGGGCTTGGCGGCTGCGTGCAGCAGCAGAGTTACGACCAGTTGATGGAGGCCAACCGTGCCCTGAAGGCGCGCAACAGCGAACTGGAGGAGCAGTATCGCCAGAGCCAGGCAACGGCCGATGCGCTGACGGGCCGCAACGACCTGTCGGGCAGGACGATGAGCGACATCCAGCGGCAGAACGCCGAGTTGCGTGCCGCGCTGGCCGCGGCCAACGGCCGCATGGCCGCGCTCGACGGCCGGCTGGGCGGGGTGACGTTCGGCCCGCTCGACGCGGCGACGGACGCGGCCCTGCAGGAACTGGCGAGCAAGTATCCCAACGTGCTGACATACGACCCGGCACGGGGCATGCTCCGCTTCACCAGCGACGTGACGTTTGCGTCGGGCTCGTTTGAACTGGCCGAGCAGGGGCGGCAGACGGTGGCGGAACTGGGCCGGATTCTGGTGCAACTGCCCTCCGCCGCGCAGTACGACGTGCAGGTGGTGGGGCACACGGATTCGCAGCGTGTGTCGAGCCGCACGGGCCGCCGCTTTGTGAACAACGAGGAACTGTCGGCGTTCCGGGCGATCAGCGTACACAGCGCGCTGGTGAACGCGGGCGTTGGGAAGAACCGGGTGATGTTCGCGGGCTTCGGCGAGAGCCGCCCGGCCATGCCCAACAGCGCCAACGGCAACACGCCGCAGAACCGGCGTGTGGAGGTGTATCTGGTGAAGACGACGGCGGGGGATTCGGCCGCGGCCAGCGCGGCACCCGCCGCGCGGCCCGCAGCGGCTCCGGCCGCGGGTGGCAGCCCTGACCTGATGAAGTAAGCCGTTAGCCGTTAGCCGTTGGCCGCTGGCTGCGAGCCGTCGGCACGCGGCACTGCGCCCACACCCCACACCATGAGGCCGATGAGGGCCCCGAGCATGGAGAAGCCTGCGCCGGGCAGCGTCCAGCCCATGGACTCAACCGCGTCGGAGTTGTAGCGGTAGTTGGAGACGTGGAGTTTGGGGATCGCGAAGAGCGCGGCCTGCCACTCCCAACTGCGCTGGACGATGGGCTCGACGCGGGATGACACCTCGTCGGAGATGAAGCGGAGTTTGCCCGTGCCGCGCTTGTCGGGGAACTGCGCCAGGCGCTGGGAGAGCGTGCCGTCGGGCAGGAACTCGACGAGGCCGAAGGTCCAACGGTTGCGATCCTTCAGGCCGCCCATGGCATCGTCCTGCCCGGGCGCGGCGATGCGCCACACGATGACCAGGCGGGTGTCCGGCTCGCCGGGGACGACGACCACTCGCCCGTCGGTCATGGGTGCGAACGCCAGGAGCGCGAGCCACTCCTGATACGCGTCGAGTTCCGGGCGGCCGACGGCGGGCGGGCGATGGACGTGGATCAGCCGCTCGCTGTCGCCGAACTTCACGCGGAGGACGTGCGCACCGTCGGCATCCACATCGTCGGTGAGGGTGGCGGGCTTGCCGAAGGGCGTGAAGGCCCGCGTCCAGACGGGCGTGAAGAGGAACGTGGGGGGCGGCGCGGCACGGTTGTACCCCGAGACGCGCTGGGCCATGACCCAGACGCTGGCGACAAAGACCACGCCGGAGACGATCACGAGGAGGAGGCCGGCTTTGGCGGTGGAGTTCATGGAGTGCTGGACCGCGCGGCCCGCGGAATCAGTGGCCCGACTTGGCCGGTTCGGCGGGCTTGGCCTCGCGGACGGGCGGTGCGTGCCCCGGCTCGCCGTGAGCGCCGCCGGCGGGGACACCAAGTTCGGGGAGCGTGACACCCTTCTTGACGCGGCTCTTGTCGGCGGAACTGCCCGCGGCGTGGGCAGCGCCGTGCGCTCCGTGGCCAGCGCCCGCCGCGCCCTCCTTCATCTCCTTGTAGTGGAGCAGGGTCTTGGTGAGCGGCTTGCCCTCGGCCTCGAGTTTGGCGATCTGCTCTTCGGCGCGGATGCGGGCGTACTGGGCGATGGAGGTGCCGGTGGGGACCTGCCCGTTGGTGCCCGTGTCGATGCCGCCCATGCCGCCCCGCACGATGTGCGCGGCCTTGTAGGGGTAGATGGCATCGCGGGTGCCCAGGTCGAGCATGGTGAAGCCCAGGAAGAAGGCGAGGACCATGATGGTGAAGATGGCGACGGCGCTGTTCATGGGGTTGTCGTAGCGCAACTGCATGAAGAACCCGGCCACGATCATGCTCTTGACGGCGGCGATGAAGAGGGCGACGGCGACGTTGACCCACTGGGGGATGATGATGTCGAAGCGGTGCGCGGCCCACGCCTCGGCCTGTGCCGCGCCCACGGTGAGGAGCGTGAAGAAGAGCAACAGGCTGAGGACCACGACCAGCACGCGCTTGCTGACCACGACGTGGCTGTGGTGGCCGCTGCTGTAGGAGGCACCGGCGGGATGGATGTCCACCACCTGGCCGCGGGGTTGAGCGTCGTGTGCGTGAGACATGGGGAGGAGTCCTTGGTCCTGAGTCCTGAGTCCTGAGTCCTGAGTCCTGAGTCCTGACCGCTCGCTGGCGCTCGCGGCTCGAATGGTGCTGCTTGGTTGGCTCGCGGCCAACGGCTCGCCGCTCGCGGCTTTCAGTGGATGAGATACAGCATGGGGAATAGGAATATCCAGACGATATCGACGATGTGCCAGTAGAGGCCCACACCCTCGACGGCGGTGTAGTGGCGGGGGCCGAAGTCGTTGCGCCGGGCACGGATGTAGAGCCACACGAACAGGCCCATGCCCACCAGCACGTGGCTGGCGTGTACGCCGGTGGCGCCCCAGTACATGCCCCACCAGTGCGGCTCGTACTCGCTCACCCAGTTGGGGTAGGAGTACCACTTGCCGGGAAGTTTGCCCTCCTGCCACTTGGGGCCGTACTCGAAGACGAACTTGATGAGCAGGAAGGCGAAGCCGCACAGGAACGTGATGATGATGTTGCGCTTCAGGGCGCGGTTCTCACCGAGTTGGGCGTTGCGCACGGCCGCGGCGACGGTGTAGGAGGAGTAGAGCAGCACGATGGTGTTGGCCAGGCCCCAGCGCCAATCGAGCAGTGAGGACCCGTGGATGAAGGCCTCCGGGTACATCAGGCGCATGATGCCGTAGTACATGAAGAGGCCGGCGAAGAGCAGCACCTCGGTGGCGAGGAAGAGCCAGACACCCATCTTGACGGCGTCGAACTCGTGGTCGCGGTCGCGCCAGTGCTCGGCGGCCTCGTACGTCTCGTGCGGTGGCAGCGGCTGGATGCCCGTGTGGTTGGTTGGAAGAGTTGTCATGATGAAAGCCGTGAGCGGTGAGCGGTTGGCCGTGAGCCGGACACTTCGTCGTACCTCGCGTCTCGCGTCTGGAGTCTCGCGTCTGTTTCAGTGCTTCTTCGCCCCGGCAGGGAGGGGCGCGGGCTGGAGAAACTCGCCGGGCCTGGTCTGAGGGGGCACCACGTCGTCAAAGTCGTAGGGGCCGTGGTTGCAGACGGGCTCGTGGTGGAAGTTGTGGGTGATGGGCGGGCTGGCGGCGTCGGTCCACTCCATGCTCAGGCCGCCCCACGGGTTGGCGGGGGCCTTCTTGCCCGCGGCGAGCGAGTGGATGAACGTGAAGAGGTGGACGAGGAAGCCGATCATGAGCAGCCACGAGCCGATGGTGGAGAGTTGGTGGTAGATGACAAACTCGTCGACGTAACTGGCGTAGCGGCGCGGCATGCCATGCACGCCCATGATGAACTGGGGGAAGAAGGTGGCGTTGAAGCCGACGAAGACGAACCAGAAGCCGACCTGGGCCCAGAACTCGTTGTACATCTTGCCGAACATCTTGGGCCACCACATGTGGATGCCGCCGATGAAGGCGATGATGGTGCCGCCCATCATGACGTAGTGGAAGTGGGCGACGACGAAGTAGGTGTCGTGCAGGTGCAGGTCGACGTTGAGCGTGCCCAGGAAGAGGCCCGTGAGGCCGCCGATCGAGAACAGGAAGAGGAAGCCCAGGGCGTAGAGCATCGGGGTCTTGAGGTCGATGCTGCTCTTGTACATCGTGACGATCCAGTTGATGACCTTCACGGCCGACGGGAGCGCGACGAGGAACGTGAGGGCGGAGAAGACCGTGGCGGCGAGTTCGCCCTCGCTGGTGAAGAGGTGGTGGCCCCACACGATGAAACTGATGGCCGCGATGGCCAGCGAACTGAACGCCACGGCCCGGTAGCCGAAGATCTTCTTGCGGCAGAAGACCGCGATGAGTTCGGACATGATGGCCATGCCGGGCAGGATCATCACGTAGACCACGGGGTGGCTGTAGAACCAGAAGAAGTGCTGGAAGAGCACCGGGTCGCCGCCCATGCGGGGGTCGAAGATGCCGATGTGGAAGAGGCGCTCGAAGATGAGCAGGAGCAGGGTGATGCCGATGACGGGCGTGGCGAGCACCTGGATGACCGCCGCGCCGTAGATGCCCCAGACGAACAGGGGCATGTCAAACCAGCCCATGCCCGGGGCCCGGAGTTTGTGGACCGTGACGACGAAGTTGAGGCCCGTGAGGATGGAGGAGAAGCCGACGGTGAACGCCGCGGCGATCATGAAGACGACCTTCCAGTGGCCCTCCTCCGTCATGGTGGAGTAGGGGGTGTAGAAGGTCCAGCCCGTGTCCACCCCGCCCACGAGCGCACTGGAGATGGCGAACATGGAGCCGAAGAGGTAGACGTACCACGAGAGGAGGTTGAGTTTGGGGAAGGCCACGTCTTTGGCGCCGAGCATGAGCGGCAGCAGAAAGTTGCCCAGGCTGGCGGGCACGCTGGGCACGATGACCAGGAAGACCATGATGAGGCCGTGGAGCGTGAATATCTTGTTGTAGACCTCGTTGCCGGCGGAGATGGTGGTGGCATCGCCGGCCGCGAACAACTGACCGATGATGGCCTCTTTGCCCGCGGTAACGACGGTGCGTGTGGGCTCCCAGAGTTCCAGCCGCACGGCCATCGCGGCCACGCCGCCCAGGAAGAACATGAAGAGGACGGCGACGAGGTACATCACGCCGATCTTCTTGTGGTCGATCGTCGAGGCCCAGTCCATGATCGTGGCGATGGCGGTGGCCTTGGGGGTGAGGTACGACTCGTCGTGCCCGTGATCGTGGGCGTGGTCGAGAGACGTTGGTGTGGGGATGCTGGTCATGGGAGACCTCGGGAAGGACTTCAGACGCGAGACTTCAGACTTCAGCGTTCATGCGGGACGGTGGCGTAGGGAGAGCACAAGCTAGGCGGGCTTGCCCGCCGGATCGGCGGCGGTGGCGGGGACGGGGGC
>CAZNEU010000232.1:0-3526 GCA_964571915.1 uncultured Phycisphaeraceae bacterium | reverse complement strand
TCCACCACCGCGGCATCGGTAGTGAGCAGCAGGGCCGCGACGCTGGCCGCGTTCTGGAGCGCGACGCGCTCCACCTTGGTGGGCACGATCACGCCCATCTTGATCAGGTCGCCGTACTCGTGCGTCAGGGCGTTGTAGCCGAACGAGTTGTCGTCGGCCTCTTCCACCTTGCTCATCACGATCGAGCCGTCAAGCCCGCCGTTGACGGCGATCTGCTTGATGGGGGCGCTCACGGCCCGCCAGATGATGTCCATGCCCACGCGTTCGTCGCCCTTGGCGTTCTTCTTCACTTTCTCGATGACGCGACGGGCACGCAGAATGGCGGTGCCGCCGCCGGGCAGGATGCCCTCTTCCACAGCCGCGCGGCAGGCGTGCAGCGCATCCTCCACACGGGCCTTCTTCTCCTTCATCTCGCCCTCGGTGGCCGCGCCCACGTTGATCTGTGCGACGCCGCCGGCGAGTTTGGCGAGGCGCTCTTCGAGTTTCTCGCGGTCGTAGTCGCTGGTGGTGGTCTCGATCTGGTGGCGGATCTGCTCGATGCGGCCCTTGATCTCGCTCGCCTTGCCGCCGCCCTCAACGATCGTGGTGTTGTCCTTGTCGATCGTCACCTTCGCGGCGCGGCCGAGGTCGGCCAGTTCGATCTTCTCGATGTCGATGCCGAGTTCTTCCATGATGGCCCGGCCGCCGGTGAGCGTGGCGATGTCGCCGAGCATTTCCTTGCGGCGGTCGCCGAAGCCGGGGGCCTTGACCGCGGCCACCTTCAGGATGCCGCGCAGTTTGTTCACCACCAGCGTGGCAAGGGCCTCGCCCTCGATGTCCTCGGCGATGATGAGCAGGTTGGCGCCGCTCTCGGCGATTTTGCCGAGGATGGGGAGCATGTCCTTGGCGCTGTTGATCTTCTTCTCGTAGATGAGGATGTAGGGCTTGTCGAGCGTGCACTCCATCGTGGCCGGGTTGGTCACGAAGTGGGGCGACAGGTAGCCCTTGTCGAACTGCATGCCCTCAAGGAGTTCGACCTCGGTCTCGAGGCTCTTGCCCTCTTCGACGGTGATGACGCCGTCCTTGCCGACCTTGTCCATCGCCTTGGCGATGATCTGGCCGATCTCCTCGTCCTGATTGGCCGAGCAGGTGCCGACCTGGGCGATTTCCTTCGAGCCCTGCACGGGGCGCGACATCTTCTTGAGTTCGTCAACGATGGCGGCCACGGCCATGTCGATGCCGCGCTTCACCTCGTTGGGGTTGGCGCCGGCGGTGATGTTCTTGAGGCCTTCCATGAAGATGGATTCGGCGTAGATGGTGGCCGTGGTGGTGCCGTCGCCGGCATCTTTTGAAGTCTTGGATGCCACTTCTTTCACGAGCTGTGCGCCCATGTTCTCGTAGGCGTCTTCAACCTCGATCTCCTTGGCGACCGTTACGCCGTCTTTGGTAACGGTGGGTGCGCCGAAGGCTTTCTGGAGGACCACGACGCGGCCGGCGGGGCCGAGGGTGATCTTGACGGCGCGGGCGAGTTTCTTGACGCCCTGGAGGATGCGCTCACGCGCGTCGGTGTCGAATGCGATCTGCTTGGCGGCCATGGGGGGGTTCCTTGATGGAAGGCACTAGGCACTGGGCACTAGGCACTGGTGTGACGAAGAAGGCACTATGGACTGCGGACTAGGCACTGATGGATGGAGAAAGGCACCCGTTCAGCGTCCGGCACTGATGCCCAGTGCCCGATGCCCAGTGCCTTCCCTTTTTCAATCGATGATGGCGAGAATCTCGTCCTCGCTCATCACGAGCACGTCCTTGCCGTCGATCTTGAGCTCGGTGCCGGCGTAACTGGAGAAGAGGACCTTGTCGCCCTTCTTCACCGTGAGGGGGATGAGTTCGCCCGTCTCGGTGTTGAGCGTGCCCGTGCCGATGGCCTCGATCACGCCGGTCTTGGGCGTGTCCTTGGCCTTCTCGGGCAGGATGATTCCCGCGGCGGTCTTGCTCTGGGCCTCGTCGCGACGGACCAGGATTTTGTCGTGCAGGGGCCGGAACCCCGAAATGGAAGACGTGCTGCTCTTGGCCATCGTTGAAATCTCCAAACAAGGAACCAGGGATCAAGGGATCAAGGGATCAAGGGATCAAGGGATCAAAAGGTCAAGGCGAGAGTTCAGAGTAAACAGTTCAGAGTTCAGATTCGCGGGCGAGGTGGCGAGCGTGGGATCGATTTGCTATTTGAGATTTGCCATTTGCGCATTTACACCACGTCCCCCTGTGTCGGCCAGCGGCTGCCGTAGTGCCTGTCCAGGCAGCGCCGCATGACACCGAGCATGAACTCCACGTCCGCCGCGGCACGATCGACAACGGCGAACGCGCCGCAGTTGAGAGCCGCGGCCATGGCGCGGCGGCCGTCGCGCTGGTTGCGAGGAGACTGGATGACCACGGTGGGGACGGGCTCGGCGAGGCGGGCCAGCAGGTCGAGCACGCGCGTGCCGGCTTCGCCCTCGACACCGCCAGCGGCGGTGCCGGTCTCAAAGCCCTCGTCCAGCGGCAGGCCCAGATCAACGATCGCGATGTGGATGGGCGTCGTGCGGATGACGCGTTCCGCGTGCCGCGCCGTCATGACACGAACCGCCGAAATGCCCATGGGTTCGAGCAGGCAGGGCAGGCGATCGGCCCAGGTGTCATCTCGCCAGGAGGCGCAGGAAAGCAGCAGGTTCAGGCGGCCACCCGGTCGGCCCCGCAGGTCGGCATCGACCCATTTCGCTCCACCGCGGGGTCCCCCGGCCCCCCCACTTACGCCTGCCCCATCGCCCGGCGCGGCATCGCCCCGGACAGGCACAGCCGTGCCGCGCGTCGGCGAGTTGCCGCCGCCGGAACGCCAACCGGGTGCCGCGGGGCCGAGTTTGAGGCGCGAGAAGACCATCTACGGTTCTGTAGGCAATGCCGATGCCCGGCCGCACCCGCCGGATGCGGGCTTCCAGCCCCCGCACGGCATGAAGAAGGCCCCGCGCAGGGCGGTTGAGGCCGATGCTCGTCTGGTTGGCGAAAGGGCTTTGTAACGGGGCTGCTGCCACGGCCCGGAACCCGGCTGGTGAAGCGTGCCAAATCGGCAGGCCTCCCCTTCCGAACAAAGCCCTTCTGGCGAGCGCCGCTTGCGGGTACACTGCGGGCATGGATGCACTGTCAATCGTGCTGGGGGTGGTGGCGCTGGTGGCCCTGGGTGCCGCGGCGTGGCTGCTGGTTGAGCGGTCGCGGCTGGTGGGCGCGGCCACGCGGGCCAGCAGCGAACGCGATGGTGCCGCGGTCAGCCTCGCGCAGGCCCAGGCCGAGGTGGCGCGGCTGATCCGCGCGCTCACCGACGCGGAGGCACGCATCGGCGCGGCGGAAAAACACGTCGTCATGCTCACCGAGCGGCTCGCGGCCACCGAAGCCGCACGGCGCGACGACCTGGTCCAGCAGGAAGAGCGCGTGCGGGTCGCCGAGGCAACCGCCCAGGAACTGGCCAAGGCGCAGATCGATGCCGAGCGGGACAAACTTGCCACCGCCCAGCAGATGT
>CAZNEU010000231.1:0-3902 GCA_964571915.1 uncultured Phycisphaeraceae bacterium | reverse complement strand
GAGGCGGGCGACGAGCGCGACGAGGGCATCTGCGGTGGCCGCGCAGTGATCTTTCAGGCCCACGGCACCCAGGAGCGGGAGGCCCACTCGCCCGGCGTGGAGGCCGGGGGGGCCGATGAGGGAAACCGGCGGCACGCCCATGAACATCGCTTCGCAGGTGGTGGTGGTGCCGTTGTAGGGGAAGGGGTCGAGCGCGAGGTCGATGCGCGAGTAGAGGGCGAGGTGCTCGTCGCGGGTCTTGGTTTTGGCGAGCAGGTCGATGCGGCCAGAGTCAACGCCGCGGCGGGCGAACTCGGAGCGGATGAAGGCGCGGGCCTCCTCGTGCTCCAGCGCGGCATCCTTCAGCACCAGGCGCGTGCCGGGCACTTCGCGCAGGATGCGTGCCCAGAGGTCTTTGGTGCGGCCGCTGAGTTTGCCGAGCAGGTTGAACGAGCCGAGCGTGAACGGGGCGCTCGCCCCCGCTGCCAGGCCCGGCATGGGTGAGACGGGCGGGCAACCGGGGTCGGTCGGCCCCAGCGGTGGCCGGTAGCAGAGGAAGCAGGGGTCGAGGCGGATGAGGCGCTCGGTGTGGCGCGTATCAGAGTGCGGAGCGGGGTCAGTCAGGCTGTCCACGAAGCGCGCATCCACGGTGGGAATGGCGGTGGTGCAGGGGTAGCCCAGCCACGAGATTTGCACGGGCGCGAGGCGAGCCCGCAGAGGCCAGAGGATGGACGCGACAGTGTACCCCGCCAGGTCGACGGCGATGTCGATCCTCTCCCTCCGCAGGATCGCCTGCACCTGCGTGTCGGTCGGTGTGGGCAGGTCGTGCCAGGAGGCGAACCTGGTGCGCAGGCGCTTGGTGACGTGGTCGCTGGTGCGCGAGGCGAAGAGGGCGACGGGTGTGAAGCGGGCGCGGTCCAGATGGTCGAGGAGCGTTTCAACAAAGTACGCGCACGAGTGCTGGATGAAGTCCGGCGAGAGGAAGGCCACGCGCAGCGGCCGCTCGGGGTCGGGCGTGTTCGTGAGCGGCCCGGGCTCCGGCGGCGGCATCTTGGCGAGCACGGCCCCCACGCGGGCGTGCCGGCGATAGACCTCGTCCATCGTGCAATCGCCCGCGTAGACCGAGAACACCGCGGCCGTGGCGCACTGAAGAAAATGGTTCGGGTCGCCAGCGGTGACGAGAGCCGTCTTTTCGGCCCGCTCGGCGGCGGTCTCCGGGTCGCCCATCACCAGCGGCAGGTCGGCCAGGTGTACGTGGGCCACGCGGTGGTCAGGCTCGATCTCGATGGCACGCTCGAACGCGCGTGCGGCTTCAGCGAACGCGCCGGTGCGCACCAGCACATCGCCCAGCGCGGCGCGGGCATCCGCCGAATCCGGCGCGAGTTCCACAGCCCGCCGGGCGCTCGTGATCGCCTCGGGCAACCGCGCGCTCTCGGCCTGGACCTTGGCCAGGGCCTGCCAGTGGGCCGGCAGTGTGCCGCCGCTGTCGCGTATCGCGGCCTTCAGGTAGAACGCGGCCTGATCGAGTTTCCCCTCTTCAAGCAGGATGTTGCCCAGGCAGAACGCCGCGGCAAAGTCGCGCGGGCTGCGTTGCAGATGGCGACGGAGCAGGGCCTGGGCGTCGGCGAGTTTGCCGGCGAAGTAGAGCGCCTCGGCGGCGGGAAGGATGCTCGACATCAGGCCCTCGCCGGTTCGCGGATGGCCAGGCGCTGGCGCACGAACCGCCGTGCCGCGGCGTCGGCATCGAGCACGTCGGCGAGGTCGCGGATGGCTGAGACGCCGAGTGCGTCCATCGCTTCGGCGGCGAGTTCGCTGAGGCGGCCGAAGGGAAGGAGGTTGCCGCGGGCGTTGGCGGCGGCGAGGAAGGCGTTGACGGCCTCTTCGCTGGCGGCGGTGAAGATGCTGCCGCTGGTGCCGCCCTGCTCGATGATGCGATAGGCGAGTGCGAGTGCGGGGAAGCGGGCAGTGTCCACGGGCTCGAAGTCGAGGCGGGAGAGGGCGGAGAGATCGAGTTTTTTCGAGCGGCCGGCGGGACGGAGGGGGTGGGTGAGGGCGTACTGGATGGGGGAGCGCATGTCGGGCGGGCCGAGTTGGGCGATGATGCTGCCGTCGGCGAACTCGACCAGCGAGTGGACGATGGACTGGGGGTGGATGAGCACTTCGATGCGTGCGGCTTCGAGGCCGAAAAGCCAGTGGGCCTCGATCACCTCGAAGGCCTTGTTGGTGAGGCTGGCGGAGTCGATGGTGACTTTCGCGCCCATGCTCCAGGTGGGGTGCTTGAGGGCCTGGGCGGGCGTGGCGTGATAGGCGGCATCTCGTGAGAGTGTGCGGAAAGGCCCGCCGCTGGCGGTGAGAATCACCTTGGCGACATCGGTCCCGCAGGCCATGGGCGGGACGTTGCGTGTGTCTGGTGGGGCGGACGTCCCGTACGCCTGCATTTCTCCTCCCGTGCCTCCGTGCCGCAGTTTACCCGCCGCGGCGGGTGCCTTCGTGCCTTCTTCGCGGCCCTGCAAGCACTGCCACACGGCGGAGTGCTCGCTATCCACCGGCAGCAGGCGCGAGCCGGTGCGACGGGCGAGGGGCACGATGAGCGAGCCCGCCGCCACAAGCGTTTCCTTGTTGGCCAGGGCCACATCGCGGCCGAGTTCGACGGCCGCGAGGGTTGCGGGCAGGCCCGCCGCACCCACCATGGCGGAGACGACGAGATCGGCGGGGGTTTCGCGCACGAGGCGCTCGGCCGCGGCGGGGCCGTCGCGAGAGGCCAGCACCGTGTGCGTGGGGGGCACGCGAAACGCCCGCGCCTGCTCGGCCAGCAGCGCGGCGTTGGTGCCCGCCACAAGGCCCACCACCTCGAACCGAAGGCTCGCCGGGGCGAGCGAGCCGGGAACCAGCGCGTTGAGGTGCGCGATCACATCGAGCGTTTGCGTGCCGATGGAGCCGGTGGAGCCCAGCAGAACAACGCGGCGAGGGCGAGAACAAGCGGGCGGGGTCATGCGGAGGAGAGGATAGGGAGCGTGCGTCGGCGAACTCGTGGCACAGGCTTTCCAGCCTGTGCCCTCCAAACCTCCCGCAACCGGAGTGCACCCTTTCACGAGGCATGGAGGCACAGCCTGAAAGGCTGTGCCACGAGCACTCGGAGGCAGGGAGGGAGGTGCTTGCGTCTGCCCGCCGCACGTCGGGCATCTGAGATGCCCCATACCCTCGGCCATGAGCAGTGAAGCGAACGAGAAAGGTGTGCCCGCTGCGCCGGCCGCGCCGGCCCCCCCCGCTGGCAAGAGCATGGACGCGATCATGGCGTTGTGCAAACGCCGCGGCTTTGTGTTCCAGGCGAGCGATATTTACGGGGGGATCAACGGGTTCTGGGATTACGGCCCGCTGGGTGCGCAGTTGAAGAAGAACCTGCGCGATGCGTGGTGGCAGGACATGGTGATGAACCCGTGCTGGGGCCGCAAAGGCCCGGGCGGTGAGCGCGTGCGCTGCGTGCCGCTGGAGACGTGCATCATCCAGCACCCCAAGGTGTGGGAGGCGAGCGGGCACCTTGCCGGCTTCGCCGACCCCATGCGCAAGTGCCCGGGTTGTGGGCACTTTGTTCGCGCCGATCAGTACTGGGACACGATCGCGCAGTGGTCAGAGTGGTTCAACTCTTTGCTGCAGGAGTTCGAGCCGAGTCGCGAAGAGGTGCGCTACCCGAAGGTGAGCAGCGAGCGGCTGGTGAAGTGGGCACGCGGCAAGGGGAAGCGGGCCGCGCCAAACCTGGCCCTGGTGAAGAACCCGGAGGTGGTGCTGTCGTTCATCGCAGAGCGAATCGCATCCAAGCCGGAGTCTCCGCCGGAGCTCAAGGAACTGACACAGTATTTCGGAACGGCCCAGCCAGCCGCGACCGGCTTGCAGCAGCCTTGCCCGCGCTGCGGGGCACCGCTCGA
>CAZNEU010000230.1:0-4803 GCA_964571915.1 uncultured Phycisphaeraceae bacterium | reverse complement strand
GCCGATCTTGAGCGGGTCGGCAACCTCGCCCGGTGCCACCAGGCGGCGCTTGAAGAACTGCCGCTCCTTCTCGTTGCGCTCGATGAGCCACCGCCCGTCGAAGATGAACTGCTTGGCGTCTTCCCGCACCGCCTCATCCACGATGAGTTGCGTGAACACGATGGAGAAGGCCCGCGCGGGCACGCCCGCACGCACCACCATCGCTCCGGGCTTGATCTTCGTGGGGTCGATCGGGGTTTCGTCGTCGAGCGTGCGCTCCGCGAAGGTCAACTTGCCGCGCCGGATCTGCTTCTCCCCGCCGACAATCTCGGGAAAGACCTTGGTGTACTGGATGTCGGCCGTGAGCGAGCGCAGGCCCTTGTCGGCCGTCTCGAGGGCATCGAGCAGGGCTTCGGCCGTGGCGAAGGGTGCGACTTCAGCGGTCGCGGCCGCGGGTGGGGCCACTGCCTTGGGCCGATCCGCCAGCGCGCTCGCCTGAAGCATGAGCACCATTGAGAGTACGGAACCAGAGAAACTCATCGACATCGGCGTTCTCGCGGTGGACAGGACACACCAACCCGGTAGCGAACACGGCGGCACCGATTGTTGCCCGTGAGTTCGGGCGAGCGCAGCGCGCCGATTCATGCGGCCGTGTCGCGGTATCCCGGGTACACCGGCTCTCCGAGCCGGTCCTTTCTTCAGCCGCGGCAGCCTGCCGCTCACGCCGCTGGTGGCCCCAGCCCGGCCAGAAAATCCGTGAGAATCGCCGCCGCGGCCAGCGCATCGCGCTTGGCCTTCTTCTGCCCCCGCGTCAGGCCCGTGCGGGCCATGGTCCAGTCCGCACGCACGGTGGAGAGGCGTTCGTCCTGGAAGTGGATGGGCAGGCTCGTGGTCGCGGCGATTCGCGCCGCCAGGACCCGTGTGCGCTTGGAGCGCGGGCCCTCCGTGCCGTCCATGTTCAGGGGCAGGCCGATGACCAGGGCGCACGCATCCGCCTCCTTCGCGGCCAGCGCGATCTGCTCGATCACCGCGGCACCGTCGTTGCGGGCCAGCGGCAGTTCGATCACGTCCAGCGGCCCGGCCATGCGTGTGAGGGCATCGCCCAGGGCCAGGCCCGTGCGCTTCTCGCCGAGGTCGATGCAGAGGAATCTCACGCCGCAGGATTGTTGGGGCGCTTCCACCCGCACTCTGGGCAGCCCTTGCTGAAATCGCGCAGTAGGTCGTAGCCGCAGGCCGGGCAGTGCCCACGCACGCGGCGGCGGTGCGTGCGCCAGGCGCGCCACGCATCGAAAGCCAACAGCCCCATGCCCCAAGGAATCGCGAAGAAACCTGTGTTCGCGGCGAGGCCGGGCCAGATTGGGAGCATGGGGATCGTGCCCAGGTGCGGGTCGGGATACCCGGCTTGCCATGCGGGCAGCGGAAGCACGCGGATGGAGCCGCGGTCGCTGACGACGCCCGCCGCGTCGGTCCAGGAATGTGATTGCAGACATCGCCGTGGCCAGCCGACTGCGCGAAACATGAGGGAGTTGAGGTGCGCCGGCGCAGTTGCGGGGAGCACCAACCAGTGCGGCCAGGTGGCGCGATCCAGGTCGGCACCGGTTACTGCCCTTCGGGATTTCTCTGCTGCGAGCATCCGCGACCAATGCCCGTGAAAGTGATCGACGACATGGGTGTTCAGCAGCGGGGCATCCAACGCCAGGAACGTGCTGCGTCGCAAGCCTGCGTGATGCTGTTCGTTGAACTCAAAGCCGGCTGGCAGCGTGGTTGGCAGCGTCGGCACACCGGCGATTGGAGTGTGCTGGCGCATGGTGGTGCTTGCATTCCGGCGCGGCGGGGCGAGTGAAATCCCCCACGCCAGCAGCACGCTCGTCGTCAGCCCGAGCGCCGCGGCGATCAGCAGCGACCGTGCAAGCCTCCATGTGCGGTGTGCGGCCACGCAACATGGTACGGGTTTGGCCTGTCGCGGAAGAGCCGCGATGGAGTGATCCGCGTTGTCGACCCGGCCGATATGATTGCGCCGTTATGGTTGCGCCCGCGCCCAAACCGACGTTTGATCCCGCGGCCATCGCCGCGCTCTGCCGGCGGCACGGCGTGTCGCGTTTGGCGCTGTTCGGTTCGGTGCTTCGCGACGACTTCGGGCCGCACAGCGATGTCGATGTCCTGGTGGAGTTTGCCGGCGGCAGGTCGCCGAGCCTGTTCACGCTGGGCGGCATGCAGCAGGAACTCACCGGCATGTTCGGGCGCGGGGCCGATCTGAAGACCCCCGGCTTCCTCTCTCGCTACTTCCGCGATGAAGTGCGCGCCGGTTCGAGGGTGCTCTATGGCCGGTAGGCGCGGCGGCGTGGTGCCCGATCCGCAAGGGCCGGGTCCGGACTCCCAGCACGCTACTTGAGTCCCTCGCTCACCTTCGCGTGCAGGTGCCTGAGTTCCTCCGCCTTGTCGCGCAACATCACCAGCGTCGCCGTCGGCGTGTGTACCACGATCAGGTCCTTGCACCCCAGCACCGCCACCGTGTGGTGCGGGTCGCTTGATGCAACCAGCGTGCCGCTGCTCTGCATCACCATCGCGTGGGCCTCGTCCAGCACGCCGCCGCGCGTGTTGCCGTCGGCATCGGGCGTGAGCGTCTGGGCGTAACTGGGCCAACTGCCCACATCCAGCCACTTCAGGTCCATCAGCACCGTGCATACCTGCACCGTCTTGTCCCGGCTTGCGGGTTCCATGATGGCAAAGTCCACACTGATCTTGGGGAGCGCGGGGTACACCTCGCCCAGCACGCGGGCCTGGTCTGCCGTGCCCCACGCGGCCTGAATCGTCATCAGGCCCTCGTGCGCTTCGGGCTTGAACCGTTTGATGCAGTCGAGCACCGTGGCCGCGCTCCACACGAACATGCCGCTGTTCCACCCGAACTGGCCGGATTCGAGATACGCCTGTGCCCGCTGGGCGTTGGGCTTCTCCACGAAGCGCGCCACGCGATACGCCAGGGCCTCACCACCGGCGATGCCGGGGATCGCCGCGCCGCGTTCGATGTAGCCGAAGCCCGTGGCCGCGTGCGTGGGCTTGATGGAGAACGTGACGAGCCGCTTGGGGTCGGCCTCCACAAGCCGGTAGCCCAGGTCCACCAGTTTGCGGAAGGTGTCCAGCGGCTCGATCACGTGGTCTGCAGTGAACACGGCGAACACGGCCCGCGGGTCGGCCTTGGCCAGCACCGCCGCGGTAAACCCCACGGCGTTCACGGTGTCGCGTGCTGCGGGCTCGCCGAGAATCTGCGCATCGGTGAAGGCCGGCAGCGAGCGGCGGATCATGGCGCGATACGCCTCGCCCGTGCAGATGAACCGGCGCTCGGGCGGCACCAGCCCGTCCAAGCGTGCCGCGGCGAGTTCGAGCAGGCTCATCGCCGGGCCGGTCGCGGCGTTCCCGCCCGCGTCCACCGGGCGCGGCAAGAGGGGCAGCAGTTGCTTGGGCTCGCCCTTGCGGCTCATGGGCCACAGCCGCGTGCCCGCACCACCCGCCATGATCATCGCGTATCGCATGAACACCCCAGAGTTCGCGGCCCCCGTGCGTTGGGCAAGGCTCGCGAAGGTGCCAGCGTACGCCGCGGCAAGGTGCCACGATCATCCGCAGCCGCTGCGGATGATCGTGCCCCAGCCCGCAAGCCCAAGTCGTGTTGTGTTCGGGCCACGCGCTTGGGGCTGGCGGAAGATTTTCCGCAACGCACACTTGCGGGTGAGCCCTTGTTGGTGTAGAGTTTGGGGCAAGGGGGGCCCGGCGGACCTAGCCGGGCGGGGCCAGCACGCGGCTGGCTGGAGATCGCCATGGACACACGCATCCGCACGTGGCAACGGGCTTCTGCCCGGTGTCTGCGCGGCAGGATCGTCGCCCGTACCGCACTGGCACGGGTCGTGGTCGCCGTGCTCGCCGCGCTGATCGTGGTGTTCGGGCCGATCCGCGCGGCGTCGGCACAGGGTGAGGGGGGGTGCCCGCCGGGGTGGCTGCCTGGCCATGGCATCCCGGGGGGGATCGATAACGGGCATGTCCTCGCGCTGGCGGTGCTACCCAATGGCGACCTGGTGGCGGGGGGCGAGTTCACCACCGCCGGGGGCGTGACCAACACCAGTTACATCGCGCGCTGGAACGGTACGGCTTGGTCCGCGCTGGGAACGGGCATGAACCTCTACGTCAACGCGCTGGCGGTGCTGCCCAATGGCGACCTGGTCGCGGGTGGCTGGTTCACCAGCGCCGGGGGCGTGGCCAACACCAGTCACATCGCCCGCTGGAACGGCACGGCCTGGTCCGCGCTGGGCACGGGCATAAACGGCCTTGTCTACGCGCTGGCAGTCCTGCCCAATGGCGACTTACTGGCGGGGGGCGGCTTCATCGCCGCTGGAGAGGTCGCCGACACCCGGCGCATCGCCCGCTGGAACGGCACGGCCTGGTCTGCGCTGGGCTCGGGCATGAACAGCATTGTTTACGCGCTGGCAGTCCTGCCCAATGGCGACCCGGTCGCGGGGGGTTCCTTCACCACCGCCGGGGGCGTGGGCGCGATCCGCATCGCCCGCTGGAATGGCACGGCCTGGTCTGCGCTGGGCTCGGGCATGGACAACGTCGTCTACGCGCTGGCGATCCTGCCCAGTGGCGATCTCGTCGCGGGGGGTTGGTTTACCATCGCCGGGGGCGTGGCGGCATTCTACATCGCCAGCTGGAACGGCACGGACTGGTCCGCCCTAGGCACGAACATGAACGGCCGGGTCCTGGCGCTGGCGGTCCTGCCCAACGGCGATCTGGCCGCAGGGGGCTTCTTCACCACCGCTGGGGGTGGGGGGGCGG
>CAZNEU010000229.1:0-7978 GCA_964571915.1 uncultured Phycisphaeraceae bacterium | reverse complement strand
TGGCGGCGTCCAGTTCGCGGGCCGCGCCGCACGCGATCTGAAGTGGATGATCGATGCCCCTCGCCAAACGGTTCGCCGCGCTCGTGGGCACCGGCACGAGCAATATCCGCGCCGGGCGCATGGCCTGAGCCGCGATCCGTGCCACGAGGGCCGCGCCGAGCATCCGCCCAAGGTCTCGCCCCAGCACCCGCCGACGTGCAAACTTCACCTCACGCACCCACAGGCTCAGCGGCGGCTCGTAACTGCCCAGGCGCACAAAGGCCTCCCACGGCAGCCTGTGTGCGCGGCACGTCGAGCAGCCACGCACATCCGCATCAAACGGACCCACGCGGTATCCGCACCGATGGCAGTAGGTGCCGGTCTCATCCGGCTTCCAGCCGGCGACCGCCACGCGCTCGGCCAGCCGCGCCGATTCAAGCCCCAGCCACGTCTGCTCGATCGCGCCCCACGACCCTCGTGGCGATACGGATGGCTCGCCGTGCAGGGGCGCAACCAGGAGGTCGACGGAAGCGGCCGTCGCCACGCTGTCCGGGGCTGGGCCTTCATCTTTCTTCTTCTCTTTGCCGGGGTCGACCGTCGGCGCTCGGGGTGGCCACACGAACCGGCTGCCGCCAGGGCCCGCACCACCGCCATCGGCGTCGGTGTTCCGCAGCAAGCGTGCCGGCAAGGGGTTCATCGCGTGCCATGCCCTCGCCGCGGGTTCGGGCGGGGGCACGGGGCGAGACGGGGTGAGGAAAACGGCTCGTCAGATGTCGTCGGACTCGGGCACATCGGCGCTTCCCTGCTTCATCTGCTCTTCTTCCGCCAGTTCACGGTCCAGTTCATCCTCCGGCGTCGGGTCCATAATCGCTCGCACCTCGGCGGGCAGGGTGGCCGCCTCCGCGCACGCCGCGGCCAGTGCCTGGTGGAGTTTTTCGTGATCGGGCACGGCGCCCAAGCGCATGAGCAGCGCCTCGATGCGTGTGAGGACCGGCCGTGCCGGGTCCACACTGGCGAGAGCGGCATCACCCAGTGCTTCGTTGGCGCTGAGGAACCACTCCACGGGGGGGATGGCGACCTCGGGGGCATCGGACGCGTGGCGTGTAGAGACGGCGGCCTTCTTTGCCCCCCGCTTTTTGGCCGACTGCACGGGCGGCATCACCTTGGTCCTGACCGTGGAAGGCCCGAGCGCCACCACCGGCCACAGGCCCGCCTGCGTGGTCGGCTCGCGCACCACCACGATGGCCGGCACCTCGGCGTTGTCGAGCATCTCGCGCAGCATGCGCCCATCCAGCCCCACGCGCGGCGGGCGAACCAGGTAGCACCCGGCGTGCAGGCGGTTGGGCTTGGGAAGTTGGTCGTCGATCACGAACACCTGACGCGAGTCCACCGCCATGTCGCGTTTCTGGCGACGGGCCTCCTGCAAAGGCAGGCAGATGCGCACCATGCGGTCGTAATCTCGCTGGCGGTGGGCGAGGTCCATCGCTTGCAGACAGCGAGCCTCACACTGAAAATACTGGCGCGCGACCAGCGCCTGGCTTGCTTCCTCCATCAGCGCATCCACGCGCTCGTCAAAGGTCTCGCGCGTTTTGGTCACCGGGGTTGCTCCGCAGTCTGCCCGAGGCGGCCCGCCGCGGTCTGCTCCGCGAGGTCCGCCAGCACCGCCCGCCACGCGCGTGCGGCATCGCTCAGTTCCCCTTCCAGCAGATCGGCCAGAAGCGACCAGTCCTGAGCCGATAACGCGGATTTCACCTGCTCCAGGCACCCCGCGAGTTCGATGGCCCGATCCGCAAGGGGGCGGCCGGCCACCACCACCCGGTCAAACTCCACATTCAGAAGCGCGGGGCCCTGCTCCGAGACGCGCCGAACCGCATCCCACACCGCGAGCGCCGACCCGATGAGTTCAAGGCCCTCGGCCAGTTTGCCCGCCTGCAAAGCCTCGGCCGCGAACGCCTGGATCTTCACCGCCTCCTCGAGCGCCTCACGGGTGTCGAGCAGACTGGTGCGCACCAGGGCCCGCGGCTCGGCCGTTACGAACCGCACGTCGGCATCTTCAAGCGCTGTCTCCGGCGGCTCGTGCAGGTCGGCATCCGCGATCGCGACACCGTCCAGTTTGGCCTCCACGATCACACGCTGCCGCACCGACGCGGCATCCCGGCCCGCGGCCAGCGCGGCGGCGAGCGTCGGGCGGGCGACAGGCACAACCTGCTCATCAACATACACACGCATCATCGAGCATCATCCTTCCATGCGCCGATCGGTGCAAGCATTCACACGCTGGCGGGGCTGCCGGCCGGCGGCGACCCACCTGCGCCCGCGAGGGCCGCGGCCCGCCGCCGCTCCTTGCGGATGAGCCTGAGGTTACGGGCATAGATGACCACACCGCTGGTCTGACCGAGAACCCCGACAATGTCCTGGCGCCAGGCAAAGTACGCAAAGAGCATGGCCCCCCCGCAGAGACTGAGCCACCAGAAACTCTCGGGCACGTGGCTCTGGCGCTTCTTTTCGCTCTGCACCCATTGAACCATCATGCGACCGAAGAAAAGGCCCTGACCGGCGAAACCCACCGCCACCCACAGCACGCTGCCCCAGCCGCTCACGCCCATGAGGCGAAGGGCCACGTTCCCCGTGGCACCGCTCGCGCGCTCAAAGGTCTCGGGGCCGAAGAGGTCGCGGAACTCCGCCGCGCTGATGACGCGGGAAGGCCGGGGCGACCCCGCCGCAGCGACGGCGGACGGGAGGAAGCGGAAGGTGGGCTCGCCTCCCGCGGGGCCGGGCAGCATCTCCAGTTCGCCCTTCACGCCGGGAAGCGTGAACCGCCCCGTAACCGCCCCCGGCCGCACATCATGCCTCAGGCTGGGGCCGTACACCGCCCACACACCCAGGAGCAGCAGCACGATCATCGCCGCCACGGGCCCCCACTTCATCCATGTGCTCCCGAGGCGGTGGCGGCCAGAGGCTTGACCTCGGGGTACGCCACGGCCGGTGCCTCGGTCTGTGCCGCGCCCGGCGGTGGCGGCACCTCGCTCGCGGCGGTGGGCCTGCGGCGTGAAGCCATCCAGCGCACCGCGAAGCAGTCGATCAGGCCGGGAACGGCCCGCTGCGCGATGCCAAAGCCGTACTTCGTCACGCCCGCCACGCGGGGCCGATGCCGCACCGGCATCTCCACCACGCGGAAGCCCAGACGGATCGCTGAGATCGGGATGAACCGGTGCATGCCGCGGAACTCCAGCGGCAGGGCCAGGGCCACCTCGCGCCGCATCACGCGCAGCGAGCAGCCGGTGTCGCGCACGGAATCTCCCAAGATCAGCCCGCGCGCCCAGCGACCCACGGCGGAACCGAGCCTCCGCACCAGGTTGTCTCGTCGCGCGTGCGAGCGGTCGCCCTGCACCATGTCGGCCCCGGCAGAGCGCATCAACTCCAGCATCGCGGGCAGGTCGGCAGGGTCGTTCTGCAGGTCGGCGTCCATCGTTGCCACCAGCCGCCCCCGCGCGGCACGCACGCCCGCGTAAAACGCCGCCGACTGCCCGTGGCCCCTGCCAGCAGGTGTATTCACCACCCAGATGCACCGCAGCCACGGACGATCCCGCATCAGCACGGCCACGGCCTGGCGGGTGCGGTCGGTCGAGCCGTCGTCAACAATCAGCAACTCGAAGCGCAGGCCGCGCAGGCCCGAGAGCGCCCCGAAAACCTGCGAGGCGAGCGCGGCCACGTTGTCCTGCTCGTTGTGAGCGGGGGCAACCACGCTGAGATCGAGAACCCCGGTTGGTCCGTCGGCATCGGGCATAGGGAGAGGGATATTAGGGTTGCCGCGCCCTTGAATCCGCGCAGACGCGAGTCATTCTCACCTATACTCGCCCCGCCATGCATGTGCCCCCCATCAATGCCGCCACCGCCACCATGAAGGTCCGCTTTCTGATGGAGGACCCCGAGGCCCTCACCGGCCGGGCCGAGCCGGATGTAGCCGTGCCCGCCAACCCGCGCCTGAACCTGCTGGAGGTGGCCTTGGGCAACGGCGTGAACATCGAGCACGCCTGCGGGGGTGTGTGCGCCTGCTCCACGTGCCATGTGTATGTCGAGAAAGGTGCAGAGTTCCTGAGCGAATCGACCGAGGCCGAAGAGGATCGCGTGGAAGAGGCTCCCGGCCTGCAGCGCAACAGCCGCCTGGCCTGCCAGTGCGTCATCGAGAAGGCCGGCGAGATCGTGGTGCGCATCCCGTCGTGGAACCGCAACGCCGTGAAGGAAGTGCCGCACTGACCCGTGCCGGACGAACGCGGCACGCCGGAGGGTTCGTGTTCCCCATGCCGCAACCCCGCACATTCGGTTGGCTCGAAGTGGAAACCATCGCGGAGCGGCTCTTCGAGGCCCACCCGCGCGTGGACCCGCTCTCGCTCCGCTTCGTGGCCATGCGGCAACTGGTCGAAGCCCTGCCCGACTTCCACGAAGAGCCCGGCCACCCCGTGAACGAGAAGATTCTGGAGACGATCCAGATGCGCTGGCACGAAGAGTTCACGGATGCCCCGCCACGGGATGAGTGAGCGACGACCGAGAGGCCGTGCGGGAATGCACACAGCCGTGGCCGCGGCAGACGGCCCGTGCGCCGGTGTTTGACCGGGGGCGCGTGCGCGGCTAATCTGACCGCAACTCCTGCCCGCTAGGAGACCTGCCGCGTGAAACTCCGCTCATCCGTTCGGTTCGCCGCTGGGGCGTGCGTCGCTCTGCCCCTGGTGCTGGGTTCCGGCGGGCTGCACGCCTCCGCCGCGCCACCCAAACCCGCGCCACCGGCCAAGCAGCCGGCCCCGGCCACTGAGCCAGCACCGGCTGCGCCAGCGAAGGCCCCAGCCGCGCCCCAAGCCCCGCCCGCAACACCCGCCCCCCCCGCCAAAGCACCCGCCGCCCCCAAGGTGCCACCGGCCGCGCCCGCTCCGGCGAAGAAGCCTCCCGCGCGGGCGCAGGTGCCCAGTGGCAAGCCGGCGGCCACGCAGCCTGCGCAGGCACCGGAGCAGAGGCCCGACCTTCTGGAGAATGGAAACAAGTTCACCGGCAAGCGGGTTGACAACCGAGGCAATGATGCGTTTTCCGTGAGCGCGACCGTCGTGAGCCGCAACGCCGCCGAAGGCACGGTCTGCCTGCGGGTGCATCACGCCAGCGGGGCCACGCAGCGGTGGTACTTCGAGCAACAGGGCAACGACCTGGCGCTGGTTCGGCTGGTGCTCGACCGGGGCACCCTGGAGACCAGGGACGAGCAGGCGGATGGTCAGGTCTTTGATGACCATGTCCTGATCCGCTACTCGTGGAAGATCAACACCACCAAGGTCAAGAACGCCGAGGTGAGCGGGGAGATGCGCTTGGACCTCGACGCGGAGTGATCGACGGGCGGCGGCCGGGGCGGACGGCTGCGGCCTCACGCCCCCAGCATTTTCGCCACCTTCCGGTTCAGGTACCACGCGTGGTGTTCAAGGTGCCACGTGGTGAGTTGCAGCATCGTGCGCACGGTCAGGGCACCGCGCACGGGGTGCAGGCCCTGGCGTTGGAGCGCCCCCGGCGCGAGCGCAGCAAGCCACTCGCCGATCCACTGCCGCTCCGTGTGCACCACCGCGATGAACGCGCCGACAGACGGCCGCGGGCCGTTCGCCGCGGCACCGTACATGCCCGCATCAATAAACGCGTTCTCGTCCCACATCGCAAACACCGGGTTTTCTTCACCCACGGTCCTGCGCATGCGATGGTTCCAGACCGGGTCCGCATCCGCCATGTGCCCCAGCAGCACGCGGCAGGGCCAGCGCCCCACGTTGGCATCCGGCAGAAAGGCCGTGTCCAGTTGGTCGTCCGTCAGTTTCACCACGCGCGGGTCGTAGTTCTCCACGCCGATGCGGAACCGCGCGATCAACTCGCCATCCGCCAGCGGCGCAAGCGAGGCAAGTTCAACGTGCGGGCTTGAAGGGTTCATCATGAGTGCGTCTCCGAAAACAGTGAAGCGGTGATGGCCGCTCTCTCAGCGGCCGCGCGGGTCGAGGCGCTCACGCAGGGCCTCGCCGACAAAGTTCAGGGCGATGAGCGTGGCCGCGAGCAGCGCACACGGAAAGAGCAGCAGCCACCAGCGCACCTCGATGGGGTTGAGCACGCTCAACCCCTCCGCCGTCAGGTTCCCCCAACTGGGCATGGGGACGCGCACGCCGATGCCGAGGAAACTCAGGAAACTCTCCTGCAAAATGGCCTGCGGCACGGTCAACGTGGCATAAACGACGATCGGCCCCGCAAGGTTCGGCAAGAGGTGGCGGAAAAACAGGCGCGGCCCGGGCACACCAATCGCCCTCGCCGCCTCGATGAACGGCCGGCTCCGCAGACTCAGCACCTGCCCGCGCACCACGCGGGCCATGGTGAGCCAACTCACGCCGCCGATGGCCACCAGCAGCGTGGCGATGCCGATGAGGTTGCGCGTGGCCTCGCCCAGGCTTCCTCCCCCGCCCCCCGCCGCGCTCTGGGCCACGTGCCGGTCCACCACCGCGTCCACCGCCACCGCCAGCAGCACCACCAGCAGCACGTACGGCAGGCCGTAGAGCACATCCACGATCCGCATCATCACACCGTCGATGCGCCCGCCCAGCCACCCGGCGGTCGCGCCATACGCGGTGCCGATGAAGACCGAGATCATCGCCGCGGCAAGGCCGATGCCCAGCGAGACCGTTCCGCCCGCGAGGCAGCGCACGAGCAGGTCGCGCCCGAGCAAATCCGCTCCGATCCAATAGCGCGGCCGGGCGGCCCGGGCCTGCTCTTCACTGGGCACGAAGCCGGAGTCGCGTAGTTCCTCGGCGCGTCCGCCCCGCCGCGCGGCCTCGGCGTGGGTGGCCATCCACACGCCCGCGGCGTGCAGCGTCCGCTGTTCCTGCTCGCTGTGCCCGGCCCACCACGGAGGGAGCAGGCGAGCCTCCTTCACCTGCGCGTCGTAGCGCGGGCCGATGCCGTCGGACCCGAATGTGTAGGGGATCGACAGCAGGCACGCCCCCATGATGATCGCCAGCAGCGCGAGGCCGATGAGGCCCAGCGGCCCGAGGCGTGCAAGGCCGCGCAACACGCCACTCATCCCGCCCCCCTCACGCCGCGGCGTGCCGCGCGCAGATTCGGGCACGAGTTGCCTCTCAACATTCGTGGCCGGGTCGCTGGTCATGCCGCCCGCAGCGTAGCGATCGACGCACGCGCGGGCAGGGGGGCGGGGGGGCGGGGGGGGCCAGTCACTTCGTGGGCTTGGGCACGTGCTGATCGATCAGCACGGGGTTCCCGTCGGGGTCGACCACCATCAGGCCCGCCGGGCCGATGGATGCGTCGTCGGCCGCGAGGGCCAGGGTGAGGCCCTGGGCCTTGAGCCTGCGCTGAATCTCGCGCACGTCGTCAAAGTCGGGCAGGGTGGCGCAGTTGCGGTCCCAGCCGGGGTTGTACGTGAGTGTGTTCTTCTCGAACATGCCCTGGAAGAGCCCGATGGTGCTGGTCTCGTTCTGGAGGATGACCATGTTCTTGGCGACGATGTTCGGCAGGGCCTTGAAGCCGAGTTTCTCGTAGAACGCCCGCGACGCGGCGAGGTCTTTGACCGCCAGACTGACCGAGAAGTTGCCCAGACGCATGGGTGATTCTCCCTTGGCCTGATTGCCGCCGGCCTGGCCCCCCCCGGCGGCCTGCGCCGCGGCGCTTGTGGAAGTGATGGCGGAACTGGCCGCGAATCCGGCCAGGAAACACGCGACCACGGTGAGGGCGAGTCGTTGCATGGCTGGCTCCTTGGCCGACGGTATGCGAGCGGCGGCTTCGGGGTTCGTCGCACGCGAGCTCCCCCTCCCGCCCCTGCCCCTCCAGCGAACGGCTCAGGCCGTTGCCTTTGGTACTCCGGCTCCGGCTGTCCGCTCGCGGCCCACCGCTCGCGGCTAATCAGGGCGACTGGATTCGAACCAGCGACCTCGAGGACCCAAACCACGCGCTCTACCAAGCTGAGCTACGCCCTGAAGAAGAA
>CAZNEU010000228.1:0-2422 GCA_964571915.1 uncultured Phycisphaeraceae bacterium | reverse complement strand
TCGGTGGTTTCCGGGGCGGGCGTGCTGGGCTTTTCACCCGTGGCCGAGGCCGCGCAGCGGGCCCTGGCGGCCGTCAACAGGTCGATCAGCCTTGTTGATGCCGCCGACGAACTGCGCACGTTCGTGTACGAGTGCCTGCGTACACGCAAGCCCGATGAACCGGTGCGGAAACCCGATGAGCCTTTGCGCAAGGCGGCGTGAGGTGGAGTTGACGAGTTGATGAGTTGATGAGTTGACGAGTTGATGAGTTGACGGGTTGATGAGTTGACGAGTTGACGAGTTGACGAGTTGATGAGTTGACGGAGGAGCGAAGGCTCTCCTGCCTCCGTGCCTTCGTGCCTTCGTGCCTTCCCCTCAGTTCAGCAAGAACGTTACCCGCATCACCAGCCCGGCATCGGGCTCATCGCCCACCGTTGCCAGCGCCTTGCCCGCCGCGAGCCACTGATACACCGCGTTCACGATCGGCCCGTCCACATCGTCGTAACCCGACGAGCGGATGATGCGCACGCGCTTCGCCATGCCTGCCTTGTCAAACTTCACCTCGACCACGGGCGGCGTGGGGAAGGCCAAGGCCCGCGTAACCGCCGTGAAGATCGGCCGCACGGTGCGAATGTCCAGGCCCTGCCCCGCCTCCACCTTGCCGTTGCGGAACGTGGCCGCGCGTTTCACGCTGCTGCCATCCGCCTCACGATCGGCCATCCACGCATCGGTGTCCATCTCGACGGGCTTGCCGCGCCCGCTCGGTCGCGGGGGCACCGCGGGCGAGGGCTGAGCGTCCGGCATCTCCGGCGCGGCATCGGCGGGCTCGGCGGGTGTGGGCTGGTCAACGCCCTTGGGCGGGAGCACCGCGTTCTCACCCTCATCCTGCCCTGCGCGCTCCGCCTCGGCCTTGTGCTCGCGCTCGCGGGCCTGCGCGGCGGGGGAAACGCCCGTGCTCTTCGCGCGTGTGTCGGTCTTCGCATCTGTCGGCGGCGCGGCCGTCGCGTCCACGGGCTTCTGAGCGGGCAGCAGATCAGAAGGCGCGGCGTCTTTGGCCCGCTCCTTCTCCGTGGCCAAGTCCGGTTTTTTCTCCCCTTCTGGCGCGGTGCTCTGGGCCTCGCCGCTGCCGCGCGGCAGCGGCGGAGGCGGCACGGGAGCGCCGGGCCGGGGCGCGGGCGCGGCGGCCTCCTGTTTCTTCAACGGTTTCGCGGGCACTTCCTCACCCTCCGGCAGGCCCTTGGGAACAAGAACCGGCTCGCGTGGCTGGGGCGAAGGGGCGGCATCGGTGGGCTTGGGTTGTGGCACGCCGGCTTCACTTGCCGGGGAGGGAGGCGGCGCGGGGGGCGGCTCGGGTCGTTCGGTGCGACGCAGCGCGGGCTGGTCGATGGTTGATGGCCGTGCGATGTGCTCGCCCTCCGCCGGCGAAGAGAGCCAGGTTTCGCGTTTCTCGGTCGCCGCGTCGTTGCCCAGCGTGAGGGGCGGGGGCCGCTTGATGACCGGTTCTGGCTTGGGCGGTGGGGGCTGAGGTGGCGGTGCCGCTTGGGGCAGCAGGAGCAGGGGCTGGTCCGGGCCTTGGGTACCCGAGAGCGGCCCCAGCCCCGCGGCCCGGACCACGGGCATCGAAAGCACGGCCGCGGCACAGGCCACGTGGACCGCCACGCTCACAAGGGTGGACCACGCCCAAGTCCGTGCCCGGTGCGGGGGCTGGAGGGGTTTGGAGGGATCCAGGGCTGAATCCAGGGTGAGCATCACGTGCGAAATGATAGGAAATAGCCCGTGGGTGGCAGGCATCGGAACCAACGCGGGCCGGTATGGGTCAATACACTTGGGAAGCCTCGTCCGCCGGACCCTTCCTCGAACCCCCGCCCAACCCCCGCCCCGAACCCCTGCCACCGCCAAGGAGCCTTTTCATGCCAGCCGCTCGCCTCGTTTCCGTTGTCAGTGCGTTGCTCGCCATGTTCTTCGCCGCGGGTACCGCCGCGCTCGCGCAGGAGGGTGCCAAGGCCGAAACCAAAGGCGCTGCCGCGATGAAGGAGCAGACCCCGGCCCTGAAGGTGGGCGACAAAGCCCCGGCGATCAAGGTGGCCAGGTTCGTGAAGGGGAGCGAGGTCAAGGCGTTCGAGGAGGGCAAGGTGTACGTGGTGGAGTTCTGGGCCACGTGGTGCGGGCCGTGCATCACGGCCATCCCGCACCTCACCGAGTTGCAGAAGAAGTTCGCCGACAAGGGCGTGAAGTTTGTGGGCGTGAGCGTGTGGGAGAAGGAGCAGGACGCGGTCGAGCCCTTCGTGAAGAAGATGGGCGCGAAGATGGATTACTCCGTCGCCATGGACTCTCTGGCTCCGGGCGAGACGGATCCCAACTCCGGCTTCATGGCCAGCAACTGGATGCGGGCCGCGGGACGCGAGGGCATCCCCGCCACCTTCGTTGTTGACCAGAAGGGCAA
>CAZNEU010000227.1:0-14073 GCA_964571915.1 uncultured Phycisphaeraceae bacterium | reverse complement strand
ACGGCAACATGCGGAACTGCCAGGCTTGGCGGCGCGAGACCAGCGCAAGGGCCTTGGGCGGGAGGCTGAACTGCTCTTCGGCGATGGCGCCGAAGGGGCGTTGGCTCTGGCGTTGAAGGTTGAGGATCTGCTCGCACTGATCGTGCGTGAGCAGCCCGCGCTTGACAAGGACTTCGCCGATTCGCAATCGCATGGGTTTGCCTCCGATTGCCGCGGCGGGAGTGCTGCGGCCAAGGGAGCATGCGATTGGGGCGAGTGGATGCCAGCGAGCGAGGGGGGCGCGGGGTGGGTGGTGGTGGGTTTGGCGCGGGGAGGGGCGTAGGGCAGCAAGAGGGGGAGGATTATCGGGACGGCGGCCCCACCAAGCGGGAGCACCGACTTCGCCGAGCCGAAGTCGGTGGCACGGGCGGACGGGACGTCCGCCCCAACAAGCCATTCCGCGCGGCTCACGCCGGTTCGGTGGTGGCGCAGAGGCCCTTGGTGGCGAACTGCTCGCAGTAGAGTTCGGCCCGCTCGCGGTGGGTGACGAGCACGAGAGCCACACCCTCCTCGTGGGCATCCTCCATCACCTTCACGGCGGCCCCGAGTTGCAGCGGCGTGAGTTCGATGAGCGACTGGAGCACGAAACCCATGTCGTTGACATCATCGTTGTGCAGCAGCACCTTGAAGGGCGGCAGGTGATCGACGCGCGGCGGCTGCGGCCGCGCGGCCGGGCGTTCCGCGATGGCCGCCCGATCACGCGATGGCCTGGGGCCGGTGCGCTTCGCCGGTGGATGCGGTGGGTCGATCGAGGGGCCGGAGTCTGCGGGGAGATCCTCTCGGCCGTTGTGGTCAGTCATGTCGCCTCCGTGCTTGGTCGAAGGTCAGTCTATCACAAGATCGGCTCGGTGCTACTTGCCTATGCAAAAAGTGGAAAAGATCCGCCCGATGATCGCGTCGGGGTCCACGCGCCCGGTCAGATCGCCCAGTGTGTCGAGCGCGGCCCGCAGTTGCGCCGCGAGCAGTTCCGGCGAACGCAGCGAGCGCTCCGTGCCGTGGCGCGCCGCCGCGCGGGCAGCAGCATCAAGCACCGAAAGCGCTTCGGCCAGCACACGCCGGTGGCGCGGCAGGAGCGTGGCGACCTCACCGGCGGACTCGCGCGTGGACCAGCACGCCTCCATGATGGCGTGCCGCAGGGCCGGAAGTTGGTAGCCGTCTACAGCGCACACGGCCAGGGCGGTCGGGCCGTGCTGCGCGTGCGCCAAGGGCAGGTCGGCCATGGTGCGGATGCGGATGGTTGGCTTGGCGGATGCGGCGGCGGGAAGTTCGGCGGGGTTGAACACGGCCGACGGATCGCACCAGAGGATGACGCGGCTGGAGCACGCCGCGCTTTCGAGCAGTTCGCGCGTGGCGGGCTCGGTTCCGGGCGCATCAACCAGCAACACTTCCAGGCCCAGGGCCGCGAGCGGGGCGATGGTGCCGCCCACTGCGGCCCGGTGCTCGCCCGCCTCGGGCGGCAGCGCCTCGGCGATGAGGTCTCGCGTGGTGCCGGCGATGGGCGAGGCAACGGTGCGGGGCCTGCCCAGCAGGGCGTTGAAGAGGGTGGACTTGCCGGCGTTGGCACGCCCCAGCAGCACGGCACGCGGCCGCCAGTCGTCGGCCTGTTCACCGGCGCGGGCTCCCAGCGCGCCGGCCATCGTGTCGCGGAGCGCGGCCAGGCGGGCCGCGAGCAGGGGCGGCGCGATGGGCACGACCGATTCCTGATCCGCGAAGTCGATGCCCGCTTCAACGAGGGCGAGGAGCGTAGAGAGTTCATCCGCCCATGCGCTGAAGCGCCGGCCGGAGGTGCCCCGCATGGCCGCGTGCGCGGCCGCGAGGTCCCCCGTGTTGGCGGCGGCGATGAGCGCGGCCACGCCCTCGGCCTGCGCAAGCGTGAGTCTGCCGTTGAGGTAGGCCCGGGCGGAGAACTCGCCGGGGCCGGCATCGCGCACGTCGGGGTGGCGCTTGAGCGCATCGAGCACGCGATTGGCGAGGTGAGGGTTGGCGGGGATGAGCAGTTCCGCCGCGTGCTCGCCGGTGTAACTGTGCGGGCTGCGAGCGGTGAGGGCGAGGAGGCGCAGGTCGTGGCCGGAGGGAAGGCGGAACGTGGCTGCGCGGGCGACGGGCGCGGGCAGGGGCGCATCGAGGCAGGCGTTGAGGGCCTCGAGCGCGGCTGGCCCGCAGAGGCGGATGAGCGTGCGGGCACCCGGCCCGCCAGCCCGCCCGTGCCCGGATGCCACAGCGAGGATGGTGTCTGAAGAAGCCATGAGCGGAAGGGGACAGGTGGTAGGGGACAGTGGACAGCCAAGCCGCTTACCGCTTAGCGCGCTCTGTTGAATCCGTGCCTTCCAGCCCGAAGGGCTGAAAGAAAGTAGCCGGGGGTTGAGGAGGCTCGGCGACGAAACCCCCGGTATCTGCCCCCTTGCGTATGCACCCTGAAGGGGTGCAACGTGATACGTCCCCGCTTCACACCGACGATTTCCACAGAGCACGCTTACCGCGTACCGATTGCCCAGTGCCCAGTGCCTTCTTCTACTTCTTCCCTTGGCGCCGGGCTTTTTCGAGGCGCTGGCGGTCGATCTCTTTCTGCTTGGCCTCCATCACGCTGCGGAGGCGGGCCATGAAGCCCTGGGGCTGCTGGGTGCCCGCCTGCCCCGGTGAGCCGCGGCCATTCTTCACGCGCACACCCACACGCCCGGTGTCCAGCGGGCCGCGCAGGGCGCGTTCCTTGTCGGCCCGGTCTATGCCCGCCCGGACCCAGCGCGATTCGACGATGCCCAGCGTGGAGTTGGTCATGAAGTAGAGCGAGAGCGCGGCGGGGGCGTTGTACATCATCACGGGAAACAGGACGACGGTCATGACCTTCATGATGCGCTGCTGGCTCTCCTGCTCGGGCGTGAGCGCGCTGGTGGGGGGCGGCGTGAGGTACTTCTGCTGGATGAAGAAGACCACGCCCAGGATGAGCGGGATGATGTTGAAGGCGTCGATCGGGCCCATGAGGCCGCTGATGAGGGGCACATGGAAACTGGTGCCGAAGGGGATGAGGCGGTCGGGTTCGGAGAGATCGGCGAGGAAGGTGGGGTGGCCGAGTTTCTGGAAGACATCGAAGAACGCCCCCTCGTGGCGCAGCTCGAACGTGAAGAAGATCATGGCGTAGAGGGCGATCCAGACCGGGGTCTGCAGGAGCATCGGCAGGCAGCCCAGCGCGCCCGCGTAGTTCACGTGCTCCTCCTTCATGAGCCGGGCCACTTCCTCGCGCATCTTCTTGGGATCGTGGCCATACTTCTCTTTGATCTTCGCCTGCTTGGGCGCAAGCGCCGCCATCTGCTTGCCAAAGCGGGCCAGGCTGGTCTGGCTCCAGCGTGTTACCGGGTGCAGGAGGGTGCGCACCGTGAACACGAGCACGATGATCGCCAGGGCCCAGTCGAACAGCACGTAGTCGTGGAGCGTGCCCAGGTACCAGCGAAGAAGTTGCGCGATGGGCTGGAACGTGCAGAAGGCGCACGGTCCGCCGAAGGTGAACACCAGCAGTTCGGGCAGGCCCATCTGCACCTGGGTCTCGTTGGCCGCGAGGTATTTCCTGGAGTTCGGCCCCGCGTAAAAGGCCAGCGAGGCATCGGCGGTGGCGCCCCCAGCCACGGGCACGGGGGCGCTCGTGAGTTTGAGCGCCATGACCGCGCTGGCCAGCGTCCGGGCCTTGTCGGCGCCGGCGGGCGCGGTGCTGAGCACCACGCGGTCGAGTTGCGCCGCCAGGTGGAATCGCTTGTCCAGCACGCTCCCGGCGGGCGTGTCGGCGCGGGGGGGCTGGCGCGCGGGCACGGGGTGGACGGCCACGGCGAAGTAGCCGTTGGTGAACGCGGCCCACGAGAGCGAGAGGCCCTCGGCGACGGCCGCGGCATCGGGCCACACCGCGTGGGGTGGAAAGGCGAACTCGTTGCGGCCGCCGTCAAACTCCGGCGTGCCCAGCACCGCCGCGTGCGCCAGCAGGAAGCGCGTGTCGCCACGCACAAACTGCTGGTCCGGGTCGATGGTGCGCGGCGACAGATAGCCCAGGCGCACGCGGCGCACATCGCCGCCGTAACGGATGATGCCGATCGGCAGATCGACGGGGCCGAGTTGGTGCCAGCGCAGGGTGAGTTCGCGGGGGGTGGTGTTCTCGAAGGACTGGGTGAGGAGCACGTCGTAGCGGCCCGGCTCGAGCGTGTAGGTGCGCTTGATGATGCCGATGGTTGCGCCCGAGGCATCGACGATGTGGGCCTCGAAACGGCCGGGCCCGACCTGCTTCCACACCTGAGACCGGCCGTCGGTGGCGACGGTGGCGAGGTTCACGAAGGTGCCGTCGATCTCCACGCCCAGCAGGGCCATGGGCACGAGCGTGCGCTCGATGGTCGTGCCGTCGGCCAGGGGCACCTCCTGCCGCTCGATCTGCTGCAGCACCTCGTGCCTGGCGTTCTTCCCCGTGGAATCGAAGTGGTCGGCGAGTTGCAGCGAGGCGATGCCCGCGCCGACGTGCGAGAACTCCAGCAGCATGGTGTGCCGGTCGCCGCCACGGGGTCCGCGGGGCTTGCTGCCGCGCAGGTCGCCCAGGGGGATGAACGCGACACCGGCCTCCGCGGCGGGCCAGAGGCGGGCGGAGAAGGTGCCGGCGGGCGCCGCCGCCGGCGCGGGCGCCGGGGGCGGCGGCGAGAGCGAGGGCTGCGTGCTGGCGGTGTCAGCGCCTTGGGTACCCCCACTCTCCGAGTGGGGACGGACTCCACTCAACTGCGCGGCCGCCGCCGCCTCTGGTGAAACCGCGGTCGGCACCGCGTTTTTCTGCCTGCCCGTGTTGGTCAGCACGGCAAAGCCCACGCCGATCACGGCGCAGACCATCACGACCGGGACCAGCACGCGCAGGAACATGTTCTTTTCTTGGGCCATAACGAGGCCAGTTATAGGGTGAGCATTCGCGCCACGGCGCGGCAAAGCCGCCGCGCTAGGATGGACTGTGACCGATTCCGACCAGCACCCACCCCAATCCGATCCGTTCCTGGAGGGCCTCACGCCCGCGCAGCAGCGGGCCACGCGGCACGAAGAGGGACCGCTGCTCGTGCTCGCGGGGCCGGGGTCGGGCAAAACGCGGGTGATTACGCGGCGCATTGCGCGCCTCGTGGCCATCGGTGTGCCCGCGTGGCAGATTCTGGCGGTGACGTTCACCAACAAGGCCGCGGGCGAGATGCGGGCCAGGGTCGGGTCGATCCTGGGCGAAGACCCGGCCAAACGCGGCCTCACGGTGGCCACGTTCCACTCTCTGTGCGTGCGCCTGCTGCGGCGCTGGAGCGAACTGGCGGCCAGCGAGGGCGTACACCTCGTGAAGGCGGGGTTTGTGGTCTACGACGCGGACGATCAGGCCGCGCTCATGAAGAAGGTGGTGGCGGAACTGAACCTGAGCACCAGCAACTGGCCGCCGCGCACGGTGCTGGGCCACATTTCGGGCGCGAAGAACCAGTTGATCGGGCCGGAACGGTTCGCCGCGGAGGCGACAGACTTTTACGGCCGGACGATTGCGCGGGTGTTCGAGGCCTATGACCGCAAACTGCGGGCCGCCAACGCCGTGGACTTTGATGATCTGCTGCTGATGACCGCGCGCATGCTCAGGGAGAGCGCGGCGGTGCGCAGCGCCGTGCAGAGCCGCTACCGCTACCTGATGGTGGATGAGTATCAGGACACCAACCACGCCCAGTTCACGATCGCCAACCTGATCGCGGGCCAGGAGGGGGCCGCGGGCCTGCCCAACATCTGCGTGGTGGGCGACCCGGACCAGAGCATCTACGGCTGGCGCGGGGCCGACATCGCCAACATCCTTGAGTTTGAGAAGCATTACCCCTCGGCCAAGGTGATTGCGCTGGGGGAGAACTTCCGGTCGCTGGAGCCGATCCTGGCCGCCGCGGACAGGCTGATTCAGCACAACAAGCAGCGCAAGCACAAGCCGCTGATCGCCGTGCGGGGGATGGGCGTGGCCCTCCGCCTGCCCCTCCCCAAGGGAGGGCAGGCACCGTCCGCTGGCGTGCAGATTGTGCTCTGCCGCGATGAGCACCACGAGGCCGCGCTGGTGGTGGATTGGTTGAAGGCGCACCGGGAGGCGCGGGAGGCGGGCGCGGCGGAAGGTGGTGAAGGGTCGCCGTGGAAGGACATGGCAGTGTTCTATCGCACCAATGCCCTTTCGCGCGTGCTCGAAGACGCGTTGCGGCGCGAGGCGATTCCGTATGTGCTCGTGCGCGGCACGGCCTTCTACGACCGCGAAGAGGTTCGCAGCGCCATGGCCTATCTGCGTGTCATCGCCAACCCCGCAGATGGCGTGAGCCTGGGGCGGATCATCAACACGCCCGCGCGCGGCATCGGCGGCGCCACGCTGGAGCGCGTGGAGGCGAACGCCCAGACGCGGGGCCTGACGCTGATTGACGGCCTGCGCGAAGCCGCGCTGCCCAACGGGGCGGTGGGCCTTTCGGCGCGGGCCAGCGGGGCGATTGGCAAGTTCATCGAGCACCTGGATTCGTGGCGCGAGGGCGCGGGCGAGGACGGGGGCGGGGCGGAACCGGCCAAGTTCCTGGGCCAGAGCCTCGCTTCGGTGGCCGCGGAGGGGAGTTTGCCCGAACTGGTGGAACGGGTGATCCGCGAGAGCGGCCTGGAGAAGGCGTACGCGAGCGAGGAGGAGCGGGCCGAGAACCTGGCCGAGGTGGTGAGTTCGGCCCGTGAGTTTGAGGAGGCGTATCAGCCGGACGTGGATGCCGCGCCGGCAGACCAGCCCGCCGCGCTCCCCTCACCGCTCAGCCCCCCAACGCTGGGCGAGTTGCTCAGCGCGTATCTGGAGCGCGTGGCGCTGGTGGCGGACACCGACGCGATCGACCAGACCCAGGGCGCGGTAACGCTGATGACGCTGCACGCGGCCAAAGGGCTGGAGTTCCGCTGCGTGGCCATGATCGGGCTGGAGGAGGGGTTGTTGCCGCACGCGCGGAGCCACGAGAGCGATGCCGCGCTGGAGGAGGAGCGGCGGCTCTGCTTTGTCGGTGTAACGCGGGCGATGGACGACCTGCACATCACGGGCGCGGCGTACCGGACGATCCGCGGCGTGCCCGAGCGGGCGATACCCAGCCGGTTTCTGGACGAACTGGCCGGGACGGGCGTGCGCACGAGCGACCAGAGCGATTCGATGGGGCAGGCGCGGCCGGGTGGGTTGGGCGTGCGCGCGGGCGATGAGGGCATGCGTGCGTATCTGGCGGGGGGCGCGCGCGGCGCGGGGGGGGCGGGGGCAGGGTCGGGCGGGCGCGCGGGCCCGCTGAGCGGCGCGGCGTTTGCGCCCGGCCAGCGCGTGCGCCACCCGCAGTTCGGCGAGGGCGTGGTGGAGCAACTCTCGCCGGGGGCCGATGCCCGGGTGCGCGTGAAGTTCCGCGGCATCGGCACCAAGACGCTGGTGCTGGCGTACGCGCGCCTGGAGCGCGTGGGGTAGGCCCTCACGCCGGCCGCACGCCCATGTAGAGTTGCCGCACCCGCTCCACCTGATGCTTCTTCACCGAATCCAGGAGCGCTTTGGGAATCTTGAAACTCGCATCCTCGGTCGTCACGTTCGAGCAGTGCTCGGCCAGAGCCTGGTAGAGCAGCTTGAACGCATCGCGCGGGTGGTGCATCTGGTCGAGCGCATCGATGATGTCGGCCCGGGCCACGTCTTCGGCGAAGAGGTCCGTCAGCGAGATCGGCTGCGCCCCCGCCGGCCGCACCGCGTTCAGGCGGCAGTTGCACAGGTCGTAGAGCATGGGGCCGCTCCACGCCAGCCGCTCGATCGTGCACTGCTTGTCCAGGCGTGCTTCCTGAAAGAACGCGGCCGATTCCCGGAAGACCAGGTGCCGCAGTTCGATGGGCAGCAGCAGTTTCACGCCCACATCCTCCTGCTGAAGAAACTTGTTGTTGAGCATGGGCCACACCACGCTGCGCATCTTGTCCGGGTCGCCCGACACCAGCGTGGGCTCATCCACGCGATCCACCACGATGATGAGGCCCGTGTAGCCGAACGGGGCCAGCACGCGCAGCAGCCGCCCGAGCATGGCGTAGCGCTGGTCGTCGGAATCCGTCACCGGCAGCGTCTGCGTGGTGCGCATCGAGGGGGGCAGTTCACGCAGCGATTCGCGGTACGACCCTTCCGAGCGCGGAGCCACGCGAATCTGCTTGCGCAGGCGCTTGGCCTGCCGGCCCAGCCCGAAGCGCTCGCTGGTAACTTTCTTGAGCAGGAAGACCAGCCACACGCCCAGGGCCATGAAGAAGGCGGAGGTCCAGATCGGCCCGCTGCGCTCGAACCGCCAGTTTTCCTGCTGCCCGAACGCCGCGAGGATCGCGAGCGGGATCAGCCACCCCGCGTAGGCGATCCCGCCCTCCACATACCCCAGCCAGGGCCGGTGCAGGCCCAGCCTGCGCCGCAGCGCCGCGGTGCGTTCCTCCGCCCCCTCCGCGCGGTCGTACACGGCCTGAAGGCAGAGCATGTCGCGCCGCAAACTCTTGTCGAGGGCTCGTGCCGTGCGGCGTGTTTCCGCCGGGTCTTTGCCCAGGTCCACCCGTGCCGCGGCTTCGGTGGTGCGGGGCGGGGCATCCAGCAGCGCATCCACCACGCGCGGCACGACCGAGCAGAAAAGGCCGTCGAGGTGGTCCGCGAGGCGGATCTGCCTGAGCGTGTCGGCGGGGCCCGCCCGCTTGTCGCGCAGCGTGGGCAGCACGCGCGCGTGGAGCCGATCCAGCACGGTGTTGAGTTCGTCGTAGGGCAGCAGCAGCACGCGCGCCCCGGGGCGCGAAGCGTTGTACGACGCGATGTGCTCGGCCAGTTGCAGACGGATGGCGGTCTTGCCGCTCCCCTTCTCGCCGAACACAATGGCGGTGCTGGGCCGGCCGAAGTCGCCCACGATCTTCTCAAAGTCCGGGTGCTGCACACGCGAGCCGGGGCGGGGCGTGCCGATGGCCCCGAAGGGCCGATCCGAAGGCACCGTGGGCGGCAGCGAAGCCAGACGCGTGAAGACCGGGTCTTGACGAGCCTCCTCGGCCCGGAAGGGGTTCTCGGCCAGCGACCAATGCTCGAGAAAAGCAGAGAGTGTCATGGGTGGGCAGCAACATTTCCACGTGGCACATTTGCACATGGCCACATGAATGCGAAAACCGATCCGGACACGCAACCCGCGACCCCGTGCCAGGGCACGCGCTTGGATGTGGTCATGTGCGCATGTGCCATGTGGCCCTTTCTAGTGCGCCACCCGGCGCCCCAGCATCGGGCTGATCTTCGTCAGCATGTGCTCCAGCGTCTTCTTATCCCTGGCCTCAAGGTTCAGGCGCAGCAGCGGCTCGGTGTTGCTCTTGCGCACGTTGCACCACCAGCCGCTCTTGGCGAAGCAGTCGATCGTCGCCCCGTCGAGCTCGTCCATCTGGCCTATGCCCGCGAACTGCTCTTTGAGGTTCGCCAGGGCCGCGTCCTTGTCCTCGATCTGGAAGTTGATCTCCCCGCTCTGGCCGTAACGCGCGATGGGCCTGATGAGGTCGTGCAGGCTCTTGCCGCTCCGGGCCAGCACCGTGAGCACCGTGCACATCGCGATCGCGCCCGAGTCGGCGTTGTAGTTCTTCTGAAAATAGAAGTGCCCCGAGAGTTCGCCCCCGAACACCGCCTTGTGCTGCGCCATCGCCGCCTTGAGAAACACATGCCCCACGCGGCTGCGCACCGGCTTGCCCCCGGCCTTGGTGATGTCTTCCGAAAGCGCCTTGGTTGAACGCAGGTCGTACACCACCGCCGCGCCGGGGTTGGCTTCAAGAAAGTGCCTGGCCAGGAGCGCCGTGAGATGATCGCACCCCACGATGTGGCCGCGCTCGTCAATGGCCACGCAGCGGTCGGCGTCGCCGTCGTAGCAGAAGCCCACATCCGCCTTCTGCTTCACCACCTCGTTGCAGCACTGCTTCAGGTTCGCGGCCACCAGCGGGTTGGGCTCGTGAACAAACTCGCCCTTGGAGTTGTCGAAGTTGATCTCAACGATCTCCAGCCCCTCCACGCCCTTGCCCTTCTTGCCGAAGACTTTGGGCACCATCGTGCCCGCCATGCCGTTGCTGGCATCAATCACCACCTTCAGCGGCCGCTTGCTCTTGCGGGCGGAGAGGTCGAGAAAGCCCAGCACGTGCTCGCGGTAGGCGTCCCACAGGTCGCGCTCGTCGTGCTTGCCGCCCGCCGACGTGAAGTGGTTCTGAAAATCCACCGTGGCCGCGAACTTGCGCACATCCGCAAGCCCCGTGCTCTCGCCCACGGGCTTGGCCTTGCGCTTGGAGATCTTGAAGCCGTTGTACTCCGGCGGGTTGTGGCTGGCCGTGCACATCACGCCGCCGGCGCAATCAAAGTGGTTGATCGCGAAGTAGATGAAACTGGTGTCCACCATGCCCACATCAAGCACGTGCCCGCCCTGGTCGCAGATGCCGCGGATGAGCGCGGCGGTGAGCGCGGGGCTGCTCTTGCGCATGTCTCGCCCCACCACCACGTTCTTCATCATGGGCGAGCCTTCGCCGGCCCCGGCCGCGTCTTGCAGAAGGAAGCGCGAGGCCCCGAAGCCGATCTGGCGGGCCATGCCGTCGTTGAGCGGGTCGGGGTACGTGCCGCGAATGTCGTAGGCCTTGAAAACTTTGCCGAGCATGGGCGAGGGGCCTCCGGAAGGGGAGAGAGCGGGTCTGTGGCAGGGTCTGGCCGAAACGGGGGGCCGGGCGTGGGCGCAAGGGGTGTACGGTGCGAAAACAGGCAAACCCGCGGCAAGAAGGGGGCCAGCATAGCCGGGGGGAGGGGGTGGTTTCCCTCCCCGATGCCCTACGGCCCCGCCACCTTCCCCAAGGCCTCTTTCAGGAGCGGCATCGTCCCCTCCGGCCAGCCCCGCGGCCCCCGAATCCGGGCCAAATCCACGCTCGCCCCCGATCGTGCCAGCCAGTCCCTTGCCACTTCCGCGGTCTTGATCGGCGTGGTCGCGTCCTCCTCCGCGTGGATGATCGCCACCCGCTTGCCCCGCGCGGCTTTGAGCGCCTCCACCTTCGCAATCGCAAAGTCCGACATCGCCATCACGCCCCCCGCAAACGGCGAACCCTGCCGCAACAGCGCGGCATAGCCCGCAGGCCCGCCGCTCGCCCACGCGAGAATGTACACGTGCTTGGCATCAATCGCGGTTCGGCCCGCCACCTCCTTCACCACCGCATCGGCAAAGGCTTCGGTCGTGAAGCGGGCGCCGTTCCACGGGCTTTTCGCCGTGGGCCACACCAGCGTCTCGAACTGGTCCGCGTCCCACTTGGGGGCCACCAGTTGGGCCACCAGCCATGTGTCATCAAGCGCCTGCGCGTGCAGGCGCTGGCCGAAGGGTTTGAGCGAGGCGCTGCCGTCGCCGCCGGGAATGATGAGGAGGAGTTTGCGCCCGCCCATGAGCGTGGGCGGCGCGGGGCCGGGCACAGCGGGATTGGCCCCGATGAGAAAAAAACGCTGGTCGTTGTCAAACGCCGCGCTCAGTTGCATCGCGGCAGACATCGCCCCCACATCCCCATCCACACCCGTCGGCGGCATCATCCCCTCGTTGCCGGCCAGCGGCGCGGCGGGGCTGCTTCCCGCGGCCCGCAGCGGCGCAGGAATATCCATCTCGGCCGCGCTGGGGAAGCGGGCACGGTTCTTCTCCCACCACGCCCGCCACCACGCCGCGGTCTGGTCCGTCGTGATGCGCACGCCCGTGAGCGGCCCAAGCGCAAACACGCCCACCGTCTGGGCCGAAGCGCTCGTCCCCTCGGCCTCGAGCGCGGCAATCAGCACCGGCACCGCCCGCGGGTCGCCCAAACTGGCCAGCGCACGCGACACCGGCGGCAGAATCGCACGCAGGTCGTCGGTCGAAGCCAAACTCTCGCGCACGGCATCGAGGATCGCATCCACCGCCCACTCGGCCCGCGCATCGCCCAGCGTGGCCGCGGCCCAGCCGCGCAGGGCCGCGTGGTGCTCCGGCGCCAGCAGCGGCACCACGTGCTTCTCCAGATCTTCTCGGCGCGAGAGCAGCCCGCTGGAGAGCCGCATCGCCGCCTGCATCGTGGCCTCGTCGCTCAGCAGCCATGCGCCCAGCACATCCGCCCATCCCGCATCAAGCGCGGCGGCGCGTGCCGCGGGTATGTCGCGCAGCATCGCCCCGTGCTCATCAAGAAAATCGGCGACGGCGCGGATGCGCTCGGGGGGCGCGTCTTTGGCGCGGGCCACGAACGCGCGCACGGATTCAGCCAGCACCTCGTTCGCATCGGTTCGCTGCGCCATGGCCGTGCGCCACGTCTGGTACTTGCCGAAGTCTTCGGCGAAGTCGTCCAGCGCGATGCTCTTGAGGCAGCGCAGCGCGAAAGACTGCGTGGCCGCGTTGGGGTCCTTGATGCCCAGGTCCAGCACCTCCACCAGGCGCGGGTGCAGGGTGGGCGTGCGGGGCTGGTCGGGGTCTGGCGTGCGGAAGGCAAAGAAGGTGGAGAGGAGGGCCTCCTTGGTGGCGGTCTTCCGAAGGTCAGGCCACGCGTCTTTGAGCGCCCACACGCCTGCGCGATCCGGGGCCGTGGCGAGTTTGCGGGCCAGGCGGTAGACCGCCGCCGGGTCCGATTCATCCAGCGTGCCAAAGCCTTGGGCCAACGCCTCGGCCTGCTGGGCCTGCTGCCGCAGCGATGACGGCTCCTCGCCCTCCCTCTCTCCCGGGTCTCCCGACCGGCCCGTCGTCGCGCCGGCGGCCCCCGCCGGTGTCGCACACGCGCCACCCGCGATCAGCACGCTCAGCATGAACCCGAAGTGATTGGTGGCCGTTCGCATGGTGTGCCGGTGCATCGTACAGGCCGCAACCAGCCCTCGCGGCCGACATGCGAACCAAAGCCAAGCGGGCGGGTCGATTCTCCGGTTGCACGTCGGCGCTCAATGTGGTATGGTGTGTGTGTCGCAGGAGTCGGTGCCAGCCGCGCGGCGGTCGCAGGACGATCGGGATTGCCAGGAGTCTCACGATGCTTGCCGTGCGCTCGGCCGTTGTGGTGGTCGCTTCCATGCTCGCACCGTGCGCGGCCGCGAGCGGGCAGGTGCTGCTCTCGAGCAGCGCAACCATTGTTCACACCTCGAACCTGGGCACGCATCCACCTGCGCTCTTCGTCGGGTCGGGGTGCCGCACCGAGTACAACGGCGACGGTGCGCTCGATCCGGACGATATTGGCGACTTCATCACCGACTACTTCACCGTTCCGCCCCTCCCCGGCCCCGGCGGTTATGCGCAGGCCTGCCCGGCCGGGGGCCCGTGCGACCACGGCTACAAGTGCAACTACACGATCGACGGCAGCCTGCAGTGCTCGCCGCCGTTCCCGGACAACCTGGGCGATTACATCACCGACTACTTCGGCGACTGCGTACCGATGGCGTTCATTTCGCCGTTGCCGAACTTCACCGGCGAGACGGTCCCGCCTGTGCCGTTGCAGTTGCCGGAGCGGATCATGGTCCTGGGCGCGCCCTCGACCGGCCCGTACACGAAGGCCAAGGCGGGCGTGGGCACACTCACCACGCCCACGAAGCTGGCTGTCGTGTTCGCCACCGGTACCAGCCTGACGCAGGGCAGGAACCCGTGCCCCTTGGCCGCCACCGCCAGCACGCTGGAGATTTCGTTCGAGGCCTCGTGGCGGCTCACCGCGCAACTCGGCCAGACGAACGGCCCACCGGTTCTGGCCGGCGCGACCCTGACGTTGCTCGGGTCGCTCCCGCCCGTCCCGCCGGCCCCGTGTCCGCCGGGTCCGGCGTTCGCGCGCATGGACCTGGCCGCGCAGTTTGCGTATGTCCTGCCCAGCGGTGTGAGCGGCCTGATGCGTCCCTCGATCGCCCGGTCGCCGTTCGGTGAGATCGCGACCAACTGCGGGGCGTTCGAGATCAAGGCGTCGGACCACGCCGACATCTCGCCCTCGATTCTTCCCATCGGCACGGTCATCACGATCACGGGCACGCTCACGCTGTCGATCCACAACGATGGGGATGAGGCCCGGGTGGACGAGACC
>CAZNEU010000226.1:0-2824 GCA_964571915.1 uncultured Phycisphaeraceae bacterium | reverse complement strand
CGCGAGTCGGTGATCCAGTCGTCGGTGTGAAACACCACCGTTACGCCCGCCTTCTCGAGGATCGCGCCCGTCTCCCAGGTCATTTCCGCGGCTTCGAGTTTCCCGCCGGGTGTGTCGATCACGATCACCGAGCAGGGCGTGCCCTTGATGCCCTTGGCGCCCCAGCCGGTGTCGCCCGCGGCGATCTCATTGGCCACCTTCCACGCCTCGCTCACGTGGTGCAGCACCACGCGGGTCTTGAACTCCTGGGCGATCCGCAGCACGGTGAGGATGTCGTCGGCCCGGTGCGTGTGGTGCTGGACAATCTTCTTGCCACCCATGACCTCGATGAGGCCCTCCATGGCAAGGTTGCGTTCGGGCATCTTGTCGGGGTCCACCTTGCCGTCTTTGTCCGGCTTGGCGGCGCGCCCGAGTTTCGCGGCGTATTCCTGGGCCTTGACGAACTGCTCGCGCACCAGGCTGGCGCTCTTGCCGCGCGTGCCGGGAAAGGGTGTGTCGCGGATGGAGTTGGTGCCGTTGGCCATCTTCATGCCGCCGGCGGGCTTGCCGTCGGCATCCTTGTAGAACCAGTCGTCCACCTTGGTCGCGCCCTTGCGGAGTTTGAGGTACAGGGTCTGCCGGCTGAGCAGGTGGCCGGAGCCGGGCATCACGTTGAGCGTGGTGATGCCCCCGGCAACCACACGCTTGTACCCCGAGTCGCGGATGTTGAGCGAGTCGTACACACGCACCTCGGGCTGGATGGGGCCGGAGCCGTCGGCCCCGGCCACGCCGCCCACGTGGCTGTGCGTGTCCACCAGCCCGGGCATCACGATCTTGCCCGCCGCGTCGATCACCGTGGCTCCGGCGGGCACGGGCACATCCTTGCCCACGGCCTGAACCTTGCCGTCTTTCACGATCAGGGTGCCGCGCTCGATCTCGCCGATCCCGCCGCCTTGCGCGGCATCGCCGGGCATCACCAGGATGCGGGCGTTGGTGATGGCGACGGGCGTTGCCTGGGCAACCACCAACGTGGGCCCGGCGGCCAAGACCGTGCCCACCACGGACAGAAGCAGGGAAATCTTCATGGTGCCAAGCATACCGACTGTCCGGTACACTGGCTGCGGCGCAACTTCGAGAGGATGCGTATGGCGCCTGCGTGAAACCCGGTGGGCGAAGCTGAGGGGGGCGCGAGTGGTGGTGGTCGAGCAGCGCGCGGCGGCACATCGGCGAGCAAGGCCTCATGGCGCTGGACAGCAATCCGTGGTTCTCGCGCGCATGTGGGTGTGCCCGAGTTTCAGCGCGTCCGAGCGGGCGCGCCAGCCGCCGGTGCTTGGGGGGAGGAGGCGAGACGGCGCAGGGCAGTGCCGACGAGGTTGAAAAGCGCCACATGGCGTGAGGGGTCCGAAAGGCGATCGGCCAGGCGCTGGACGGAGGCACGAAGCCGCTCGGCCCCGGCCGATTCGCCGGCCGCTGCCCGCACCTTCGACTCGGCGAGCGCGGCCTTAGCAATGTCGCGGATAGGCCCGGTCAACTCCAGGGCCTCGTTCCGTATCTGCTCTTGCTGATCGGGTGGGCGAGTCACGAACTCGGCCTCGTTCAGGCGCAACGCGGCCCACGAGAACGTCGCGTCGGGGTCGTCCCATGGCGTGTGTTCCAACGCCTCCAACGCCTCGGCGCGATGCCCAGCGCGCCAAGTGCCAACCCAGCTATCCAGGGACGGGCGCGGCCGTGGTGCGACGAAGGCGACCGAACCGCCAGCCGGGGGCGGCGCGGGTTGGTTCGAGGTGCGGTCGCAGCCAACGAGGACGGCCGCGAGCGCACCGGCGAAGCAACAGCGTTGGGAGGAGCGGGTTGTGGCGGGCATGACCTGGCGGTCCTCACCTGATGAACTGTTGAGCGTCCGAGTCCCACACCCGTCGGGCACGGGCGGGGTCCACGCTGAAGGCGTCGGCCCCCAGCGCTTGTCCATCGGAGCGGAGTTCCACGAGGCCGTAAATAATGTCGGCTCTCCCCTCGCCGGCGATGGCCGCCACGGTGATATGCGTGGGGAACACCAACGCGTGCGGGACACCGCTACTCCACACGTAACCGGGGAGAAGAACCTCGGTCAGCATCGTGCCGTTGGGGCGCACCCGCGCGATGCGAGTGGGTGTTTGAAACCCCGCCTCCCCGACGAATGACACGTGGTACACAAAGGGGTTGCCGTCGAGCGTCCCACCCGGGAACTGAACGAGGGTGATGCCGTCGTCGGCGTTGTGGCTGAGCACGGTCATCCCGCCGATGCGTTGAGCCCAGAAGTTCTGGTCGGCCAGGTGCGACGGGCGCAGGGCGCACAGCGGGCAGGTGTCGTCGTCGCGGCTGAGAAAGTCCCACGCCAGCATGAGCGGCTGGGGAACGCCCGAAAGGGTCGTGCCGGGATCATTGGCTCGGACACTCACGGTCTGCCCGACTTTGTCAAGGATCTCATGCCGCGTGCCGTCGTATGCAGTGTCGAAACTACTGAGGAGAGCGGAGGGCTGGTCGATGGTCAGGCGATCGACATATTGGGTTTGCCCGGCGGTGAGACTGAACGTACCGCTCACCGGGTTCTCGTCCGGCGTGCGGGCGACAAACCACCACTCCTGCGACATCGGGAGGGCGGCAGTCCACTCGGTGCGGAGGCGCTCCAACGACGCGACGATGCCCTCCGGGATGCCGGCGTGTTGCAGGACGGTGGAGGAGGACGCGACTGATGGCGCTGGCCCCCGGCACGCGAGGAACAGACCGAAGCCGATCATCGCCCCGGCGCTGACGCCCGCTGTGATACTGCACGTGCGCATAAAACCCTCCGTAGGCCTGCCTGAAC
>CAZNEU010000225.1:0-9691 GCA_964571915.1 uncultured Phycisphaeraceae bacterium | reverse complement strand
GTTGCCGGGTCCGCCGGTGTTGCCGGGTGCGAACCGGCCCGAGCCGTCTCGCCCGGCTGCCCCAGTGGGCAGCGGCAGGCCGCTACAGGTGCCAGAGGGGGGCGGGCATCCGTTTGTTGACGGTTCCGGGGTCTTCACCGGCCACCCTCCCGGCCCGCGGCCTTCACCAGCGCCAGCACCTTGGCCCGAGCAGCCGCGGACAGGCCCGGCCACGCGGCAATGAGGCGGGCGAGGTCGGGGTCGATTGGTGCGCCGGGCGCGTCGCTTTTTGCGTCGCTTCGGGTGCGAAGTCGCGTATTTCCCGTGGAATCCGGGGGGGGTTCAAGTCCCGGCGGGGCCATTGCGGATGGCAAGGGATCAGGTCCGACGGCGCGTGGCACAGGCTGGCCGGCGCGGCGTGCCTGTGCCGTATGAGGGTGCGCACGGCACGGGTGTTGGCACCGACCTGCCGCAGGCCGTTGGACGGGTTACGGTCAGCCAGGGCCGTCCGCCCTATGGAACACCGAGTACCTTCAACTTCTCCCGCTCAAACTCTTCCCGGGTCAAAGCCCCCGCATCGAGAAGTTTCTTGAGTTCCATGAGACGCTGATACCGGGCATCGCCGCCCGTGGCTTCGCGGGCGCTCGCGGGTTTGTCCACACAGGCAAAAACAATCTCGATCCTCGGCCAGTTCCCCAGGATGTGTGGCGGCGCCGATGCCTTCTCTCCAAGGGTCAGCATTCCCTTTCCCTGCCGCTCGCAAAACTCGGTTGCTCGTCGCTCGGCGGCGCGCCTGATTGACTGAATCGAAGTGAAACCAGTGGACGCTTGGTGAAAAACCCGGTAGATGTCTTGGTCGGGCACCGTATGCGTAGCGAGAACCGGACCCGGTTCAAACGCGGATACAGATTCGCTGTAACGCTGAATCGGCGAAGAAACAGCGCATCCGCCCAGAAGTGAAGCGGCAACAGAGAGCGTGACAAGCATGGTTTTCATGTGAGCGTTCCAAGCGGCCCGGCCCGGCCCGTGTCCGTTGCGTCGGTGCGCCATGATACATACTCATACGTTGTCCACATGCCAGGCATCCCGAATCTCCTGGTCGGGCAACAGGGCGATGACCCGCCCGGCTGCTGGTGGAACGCGGTCCAAGTGCCACCGCGGATGCGCATTCGTCCGTCGGTGGCACTCTGGCACCAAGGCGCACGGCTGGCACCGATGTCCTCGCGAGCGCTCGGACATCGGTGGCACGGGAGCCGCCCTACCTACCCCAGCGTCTTCGGCGCGGCTTGCGGCCCCACGTACAGCACCGAGCCCACCGTCAGGTCGTCCGCCAGCGCATCGGTCCCCGCGAAGCGGTAGACTGCCTGCACGATCATCTGCACCTCGGAGTCGGCATCGGTGGCGGGGGCGATGGTGGCCGCGAGGCGCTCAACGCCGAACTCCTCCATCCCGGCCGGGTCGCGCTGCTCCACCACGCCGTCGGAGTAGAGCACGATGCGCGTGCCCGGCTCGAGTTGCAACTGCGCACTGGTGTAGACCTGGTCTTCCACCACGCGCAGCGGCACCCCGCACCCTTCCTTCACGATCACCGGCTGCGGCCTGCTCCCGGGCGGTCGGATGAACCAGTGCCCGTGCCCCGCATCCACATACGACAGCACGCCCGTCTCCGTGTCCAGCACGCCCAGCCACAGCGACACGAACTTGTTGCCGGGGCAGCGCGGCACAAGGTGGGCGTTCACCGCCGTGGCCGCGTCCGCCGGGTCGCGGCAGTAGCGCAGCGCGGCGTTGAGGAAACTCTGCGTGGTGGCGGCCAGGATCGCCGCGGGCAGGCCCTTGCCGGCCACGTCGCCCAGAAAAAAGGCCACGCGGTTTTCGTCCAGCCGCACGATGTCGAAAAGATCACCGGCCACAAACTTGCCCGGGCGCAGGTCCATCGCGTAGACCACACCGCCGAAGTCGCCCTTCACCGGGGGCAGAATCTGCCGCTGAATCTCCGTGGCCGCGTTGAGTTGCTCGGTCAGGCGCTGGCGGTCGGTCTCGGCCTGCTGGCGCTTGAGGCTGGAGAGCGAAAGGCTGCACATCTCGGTGATGGCCTGGCAGAACGCCGCGGCATCCTCCTGCACGGCCGGCTCGTCGCGCCGCGAATCAAGGTAAATGCACAACTCGGCGGTGCTGTCGAGAAGGATGGGCATGGCCAGCGCCATGACCGTGCCCACCGAAAGGATGCTCATGGGGGCCACGGGGCCGTCGTCCTTGCGCAGTTGCACCATCTGCCCGCTGCACGCCGCCGAGACGAGCGAGCGGCTGAAGTGGAAACTGGCGGTGCTGGTGGTGGCCATCTTGCTCGCCACGATGTCGATGCGTTCGTGGTCGCCGGCGGTGGGGCGGATGACCGCGGCACGCGGGTAGCCCGTGCCCTCGATCAACGCATCCACAATGCACTCCGCGAGCGCAAGTTCCGTGGTGGCCCGCTGGATGTCCTTCGCGGCCTTGATGAGCAGTTCCAGTCGGCGGCGGTCGATCGCGGACTGGCGCAGTTTGGGGACCGGCTCGATCTGCCCCGCCCCCGGGCCGCCCGCCGCGGTGTCGTCGGTGGTGAAGGTGGAGTTGGCGTTGCGCGTGCCGGGCGCGTGGAAGCGCAGCGCCCAGGGCCCCACGCGCAGCACATCGCCCGGGCGCAGCGGTGTGGGCACGAGCGCGCCCAGTTGCACGTCGTTGATGAACGTGCCGTGCCGGCTCTCAAGGTCTATCGCGAGCCACTCTCCGCCCACGCGCGGCTCCAGCCGGCAGTGCTTGCGCGACACCGTGCGCTCGCCCTCCGGCAGTTGCACATCGCACTCGGGCAGGCGGCCGATGGTCATCGGACGTGTCGGTGAGACGGCGATAGGCTGCAGGGGCGGCCCGCCAACCACCTCCAGCGAGTACGGCGAACCGATGAGTGTGGACTCGCTCACGCTGCGCGGCTCCGGAGGACGGGGGCGGTGCGACCGGAGAGGGTAGGGGGGCGGCGGGACCGGCCTGTTTCAGGCGCGGCCGCCGGGGCCGGCGCGGCGGGGGGAGCGTTTGGTGGAGGTGGCGCGGGGTGTCTTCACGTGGCCGGCGGGCGGAGTCGCCAGTGCCGCGCGGACCGCGACCTGCATGCTGTCCACGAGCGCGTGGGGGTCCGCAAATGCGCGAGCCACTCGCGTGGCACAATCAGCATGCTTGTTCATTCGCGATCCTCCAAAGTGCCGCCCAACATGCCTGATCGTAGACGTGCTCTCTCAACACGCCTGATCCGGACGCAACGGCGGATGGGCCCTCGGCACCCGAGTTATCGACGACGATCCACCGGTGCGCGAGAGGCCGATACAGGTTCACAAAGTTCGCGACACTTCGGGGAAACCTGCGCCGGACATCGTCCTCAGGGATGTGGTGTCCACCCTTGCTCACGCGAGCCCGTACCCGCTCGAGAGCGAGGTCGGCTGTGCGTAGGAATACGTAGACGATCCCGACCTCATAACCATCCGAGCCCAGATCGCGAAGGAGCCGCGCGGTCGATCGGCCAGACAGCGTGGACTCGAAGGCAAAGTTTGCTCTGGCGGCGCGGAGGGTGCGCAATCGCTCAAGAAGCACCTGTCCCGCTGCAACCGACACGGACAGAGGGTCGAATCCGGCCAGGCCTTGGGCGATGACATCCGCGTTGACAAAGGTGCGTATGCCCATGTCGTCGTCCAACACATGGCGTGAAACCGTCGTCTTGCCGGCCCCGTTGGGTCCGCCAAGAACGACGACCTGCGGCTGGGCGGATGCCGGGGGCTCGGGCGGCTGTGGAGGGCGTGTTCTCGACATGCAGGGAGGATATCGACGCACCACACGCGTGGTTGTTACCCGACCAGGTCCGGCAACTGCTCCATCCCCTCCGTCAGCACGCGCGGGCCGGTCTCGGTAATCAGCACGTCGTGCTCGTAGTGCGAACTCAGTGAGCCGTCCTTCGTGTACACGGGCCACGGGTTGGAACGGTGAACAGTGTCGCTCGTTCCCAGCGCCAGCATGGGCTCCACGGCAATGAGCACGCCCGGCTCGCAGGGCAGCACGCCCTCGGGCCAGTCGTTGTGGGCCTCGGGCACCACGTTCGCCACGAACGGCGGCAGGTGCAGGCCGCGCTCGCGGTCGTTCTTCTTCATGCCGATGCCGTGGCCGCCGAGGCCGCGCACGAGGTGCAGTTTGTGCTCGCCCTCCACGCACGCCTGCACCTCGCGGGCCCACGCGAGGTAGGTGTTGCCGGGGGCGAGTTTGGCCACGCCGCGCCGCAGAGACTCCTTGCCCACGTCCATGAGTTTCCTGGCCGCGGGCGAGGGGTAGGCCTTGAAGCAGTAGGTCCACCCCGCATCACCCACGAAGCCGTTCTTCCACACGCCGATGTCGATCTTGAGCAGGTCGCCCTCGCGCATCGAGCGGTCGTAGATGCCCGCGAAGCCGTGCACGACGCAGTCATTCATCGAGAGACAGGCGTGCCCGGGGAACGCGGGCGAGCGGCCCACCCGGTAGCCGTGAAAGCACGATTGGCACCCGAGCGATTCCAGAATGCGGGCCACCTCGGCATCGATCTGCGCCAGCGTCTGGCCCACCTTCAGGAACGCCACGATCCGCCGATGCGTCTCCACCACGCACTGCGCGGCCGTGAACGCGAGGTCAACCTCGCGCGGGAGCAACTTGGGAATGCGTGCCATGAAGGGCCGATGGTAGCGCGAGAGGGATTGATTTTCGTCTGCGCCTGCCGCGCGTGTCTCGTGCCACCAGCGACCGATCGTGGCTACGGCCTCTTGAGCATGTGGCCCTGCTGCCAGACCGCGGCAACATGATTGATGCCCGAGGTGAACGCGAGCGACCGCGCATCCGTGCGGTTGAGCAGCACCAGGTCCGCTCTCTTGCCGGGGGCGATCTCGGCGCGGTCGCTCAGGCCCAGCAGGCGTGCGGGGTTGATCGTGGCCGCGGCCAGGGCCTGCGCGAACGTGAGGCCGCAGTGATGCACGGCCAGCGCGATCACGGTGGCCATGCTGTAGCAGGGTGCCGAGCCGGGGTTGAGGTTGGTGGCGATGCAGACACGCTCCGGGCACGCGCCCGCGAGCGACGCGAGGTTCGCGTAGCGGTTGTCAAGGTGATAGCCGCACGCGGGCAGCGCAACCGCGAACGGGCCTTGACCATCGGCCAGCGGCGCGGCATCGGCGAGAGCCTTGAGATCGGCGGTCGTGGAGGCTTCAAGGTGATCGACGCTGCGAGCGCCCAGGGCGACGGCACGCGGCGTGAAGCCCAGACTGTTGAACTGGTCCACATGCACGCGAAACGGGTGCCCGAGCGATGCCGCGCGCCCGAACAGGGCCGCGCACTCTTCCGGGCTCCACGCGCCGTTCTCGCAGTACGCATCGATGGTGATGCCCGGGAACTCGGCGTGCACCGCGTCCAGCGTTTCGCCGATCGTGCGCTTGACAAACACATCGCGCGGCACATCAGGGTCCAGCGCGTGGCCGAGGAGGGCCGTGGGCACCACGAAGCCATCTGTCCGTGCGCCCACATCATGGATGGCGCGCAGCATCTTCAACTCGTCGTTCGTGGAGAGACCGTAGCCGCTCTTCACTTCCAGGGTGGTGGTGCCGTTGCGGGCGAGCATGTGGACGCGCTCGGCGAGTTGCTCGTGCAGTTGGCGCTGCGTGGCGCCCCGCACCGCGCGCACCGTCGCCATGATCCCGCCCCCGCGCGACAAGATTTCCAGGTACGGCACGCCGCGCCGCTTCATCTCCCACTCATCCAGGCGGTGCGTGCCGAATACGCCCCCGGCATCAAACCAGCAGGCGTGCGTGTGGCAATCCACAAACCCCGGCAGGAGCACGCGGCCCGCGGCCTCGACAATCTCCGCGCCCGCCGCGGCCGGTTGCGGCGGATTCGGCGCGGCCTCTCCCACGGCCTCGATCGTGCCGCCAGCGATGGCGACATCGGCGCGCCGGGCCGAGCCATCGGGTGCGAGCACGCTGGCGTTGCGGATGAGCGTTCGCTTCACGCGGGCCGCTCCGCCAAGCCCGCCAGAAACGACAGGAACAGGTACGCCGCGAGCCGGGCCGTGCGACCATCCATATCAAACGCGGGGTTCAGTTCGCAGATGTCAAAGCACCCTGCGTGCGGCGATCTTCCCGCGGCAAGGGCAATCCCCGCCACGGTCTGCGGGTCCAATCCGCACGGATTTGTCGCCGACACGCCCGGCGCGTGGGCCGCGTCCAGACCGTCAAGATCGATCGACACGAAGCACGACTCGCGCGGCACGAGCGTTGCGGGGTCCGCCGCCCTCGCCTCTCGCACGCTCACGGCCCGCCCACCGTGCGCGGCAAACCACGCCGCGTGCTCCGCGCTGTTCACCAGCGGCTCCATGCCGATGCACACAAGCGACCGCACGCCGCAGCGCTCCACCAGCGCCCGAAACGGCATGCCCGAGCCCGCCTCCGCCCGCACATCCAGGTGCGCATCCACATACAGCCCGGCGCGCGGTGGGGCAGCGTGGTTGGGCGTGCCCGCCTGGAGTCCCTCGATCACGCCCCGCACAAACGCGAACGTCAGGTCGTGCCCTCCGCCGATCGCGACGGGCAGCAAGCCCGCCAGCGTGATCGCGCGGCTGGCCTCCGTGGCCCGCGCGTGCGTCTCATCCAGCGTCGCGCCGGGCACGATGTCGCCCGCATCAAACACGGCCGGCATGGCGCGCCGCGACAGCACGGGCTGAGCCAGCCCGTAGCCTGTGAGCGCAGCACGAAACGCGCCCGGGCCGCCCTTGGCCCCCACACGCCCCTTGTTCATGGCCACGCCCGTGTCATCCGGTATGCCCAACAGGCACACGGCCCGCCCGCCCGTGCCCTGTGCGGCGGCCTGCCCGCCCGCAAACGGTCGCACGTGCGCGGCCAGGCGCGCCGGCGTTGATGCGGGCCAAGTGGCTGGTGTGGTGTGGGGAATCAGGCTCACGCGCCCTGAGCATATCGACACGCGCCCGGGTAGGTCGGCTCGCCGAGCCGACCTCACACCACGCTCCGCACACCCCGCGCCCTCACCCCGACGATACGTGCCGCGGCATGGTCGTCCCGTGCGCTCCAAACTCAGCGTTGATCCGCTGGCGCACGCGGATGCGCTCCGCCGCGTCGGTGGCCTTCGCCAGTTCCGCTTCCAGCGTCCGGCGGCGACGCACACGCCCCAGCCCCTCGCGGCACTTCTCCGCCACCGCCGCGGCATCGCCCCGCGTGAACCGCTCAACCTCGCTCACCCACGCGGCGACCAACGCTCGTGCCTCGCCCGTTTCCAGTTCGCTCATCACGTCCGCCACCCCGAAACTGGCCCGGGCCCCCGCCAGCCGCGCGATCGTGCCGGCAACCAACGCCGCGTCCCCCTCCAGCCCGGCACCCGCCGCGAGCCACTGCTGGTCGGGCTCATCAAACTCGGCCAGCACGGGCGAGTGGGCCAGCGCACACGCCACCACCCACGCGGCATCGGTCATCGAGCGGGCCAGGTCCGTGGCCCGTGTGGCGTCGGTGCCGCCCGGAGAGTTGCCGTGGTCGGCACGAGGTCGTGGCGCCCGCGCGGTGGCCGAGGCAAGTGTGCCGACAACCGTTTTCCAGTGGACACCCGAGAGCCGTTCAAGCCTCTTGAGGATCAAGTCGCGACGGAAGGGCTCCACACGGTCCAGGCCAAGCCCGCCCAGGCGCGAGAACTCCTCCTCGAAAGCGCGCGTACGCGCCGCAAGCGAGAGCCCTGTCATCGATTCCCTCAGCCGCTCGAATCGGAACTCCAGCGCATCCACCGCCCCCGCCACCATCGCCTTGAACCGCTCCGGCCCGCGCGGCTGCTTCAGCAGTTCATCCGGGTCCTTGGCCGTCGGCTGATCGGGTTCGGGCGGCACCGTGGAGAGCAGCGCAATCCGCACATCCACCGGCTCGGCGAACAACACTTCCACAGCGCGGTCAGCCGCCCGCTGGCCCGCCTCATCGCCATCGAACAGCAGCACGATGGTTTCGGCAAGGCGGCGCAGCACGCGGGCGCCCGAGGCGTTGAGCGCGGTGCCCAGCGTCGCCACCACGTTCTTCACGCCCGCCTGGTGGCAGGCGATCGCATCCATGTACCCCTCGCACACGATCACGGTCTTGTCGGCCCGAATTGCCTGCCCCGCGTGGTGCAGCGCGTACAGCGTCGCGCTCTTGGAGAACAGCAGCGTTTCCGGGCTGTTGAGATACTTGGGCTCATCCGCATCGTTCACGCGCCGCCCGCCGAACGCGATCACCCGCCCCAGCGAATCGTGAATGGGAAACGTCAGCCGGTTGCGCAGCGCGTCGTACGTGCCCTGCCCGTTCTCGCGCTCCTTCAGCAGCCCCGCGGAGAGAAACGGCCCCGCGTGCAGGCCCTTGTTGGCGAGCGTGAGGCCAAGCCCATCCCACCGATCGGGCGATGCCCCCAGCCCGAAGAGTGAGATCATCTCTTCGCTCACGCCGCGCTTGGCCAGAATCGCCCGCGCCGCCGCGCCGTGCTCCGTGTGCCGCAGAATGCCCTGGAAGAACGACTGGGCCACGCCGTTGGCCTCCAGCAGCGCAGCACGCGAGATGCCCGACGGTGCCCCGCCCCCCCCGTCTCCCCCCGCCCCGTCGCCGCTGTTGCCCGCCGCGCTCGAACCGGCAGCCGCCCGGCGCGGCGGGGGCGCCAGCGCGATCCCCGCCCGATCCGCCAGAAACTGCAACGCCTCGCGGAACGACATCTTGTGGAACGCCATCACGAAACTCAGGGCATCTCCACCCGCCCCGCACACAAAGCAGTGGTAGATCTGCTTGTGCGGCACCACGCACATGCTCGGGTTGTGGTCGTCGTGAAACGGACACACGCACTTGAACTCGCGCCCCGCCTTGCGCAGCGACACCTGCTCGCCGATGAGGCGCACAAGGTCCGTCGCCTCCAGCACGCGGCGTTTATCGTCGTTGAATGGGGAGGGTCCGGGTGGAGGCACGGGGTGTTGTAGGCAACCGGGCCATACCGTGGCCGATGCGTCTGCGGGTGCGATATTCCGGCCGCGTGCAGGGTGTGGGCTTCCGGGCCGCGGCCCGGTCGGTCAGCGGCGGCTTCGTCGTCAGCGGCTGGGTGCGCAACGAAACCGACGCAACCGTGCTGCTGGAGGTGCAGGGCGAGGCGGCAGTAGTGGAAGCCTACCTGGCCGCGCTGCGGGAGGAGATGGGCCGGAACATCAAGCGAGAGGATCGGGCGGGGGTTGCTGAAGAAGTGGGGGAGAACGGGTTTGTGATTCGCAGGTAGCGCCGGGTGGTCCGGGTGGTCCGGCGGTCCCCGCCGGTCTTCCAATGCTTTCATTCAGGGCCCAGCACCAACTCCGCATCCAGTGCCAGCGGCCGCGAACCCGTTACCCGCACGGGCACCATGCCGCCCACCAGGTCATCCGGCGCGCGCCCCGTCGGACAGTCAAAGAACACGATCAGGTCGCCATCCGTGCGCGCGGAGAGTTGCACGGGGCCGCCGCGCGTGGTCCGGCGGTCGCCGCCGGGCTCGCAGTCTACGGCATAGCGACCCGTGTCCAGCGTTTGCCCGCGCCCCGCCGACACCGTGAGCGAGACGGACCCGGCCGGGCTTGCCGCGGCCGCCGCGGCACGCTTGCGGTCGCGCTTGCTGACACCCTCCACCATCACCCGCAGCGTCTGTCCTACAA
>CAZNEU010000224.1:0-2074 GCA_964571915.1 uncultured Phycisphaeraceae bacterium | reverse complement strand
CGCGTGGAGAAAGGGCAGAAGTACGTCGTGTGCATGAGCACCTGCGCCGGCCTGTGGCGCTACATCATCGGCGATGTGGTCGAGTTCGACACCATCCCCGGCGACCTTCACGGGCGCGGCGGCGACGGCCCGGCCCGCCTGCGCATCGTGGGACGGCACAAGCACTTCATCAATGCTTTCGGTGAGAACCTGATCGTGGAGCACATCGAGAACGCCGTAGCCGCGGCGGCGCAGGCGGTGGGCGTGCTGGTGGGCGAGTTCACGGCGGGGCCGGTGTACCCCGACCCGCCCGCGCGCCGGGCGGGCCTGGAACTGGCGATCGAGATGGAGGCTCTCCCCCCACTGCCGGGCAACGCGGGCAGCCGCGCCTCGGTGCAGAACTTCGGCGCGGCGTTTGACCTGCACCTCAAACGCCAGAATGTGGACTACACCACCAAGCGCACGGCCTCATTGGGCATGGCGGAGCCGACGATCACGGTGCTGGCACCGGGCACGTTTCACCGCTGGATGGCCGGCCGCGGCAAGGTGGGCGGTCAGCACAAGTGCCCGCGCTGCGCCAACCACCGCGAGTTTGTCGAGGGCGTGGTGCGGGCGGCGGGGCACGATCCCGGCGGTTGAGTGCGAGTCGGCGATCGCGGGGACAGGCACGCCCCCGCACGGTTGCGGCGCCCCCGCAGCAGGTCGCACGTTGCCCGGCCCTTGAAAGCGCGGGCGACCAGCGGTATATTCGCGCCCTGTACAAGGAGCCTTGCATGGCCGATCTCGAAACCGACAAACTCCTCATGGTCATCATCGCCATCCTGCTGCCGCCGGTGGCGGTCTTCCTGAAGTGCGGTTTGGGCCTCAAGTTCGTGCTCAGCATCGTGCTCTGGATCCTGGGCGTGCTGCCCGGCATTCTGTTCGCGCTCTGGGTCGTGCTGGCCTGACCCGGCGGGTCTTCGGGCCTATGCTTCGCCCCATTCCTCCGTCGCCCCGTTTGGCCGAGTGTTCGGCCTGTCGCCGGGGCCGATAGACCACGACGAGAGATCGATTCCCATGACCCAGTTCGCACGCTTCGCCCCCGCCGTCAAGGTCAAGGCCTCCAAGAAGGCCGCAAGCGGCGAGATGTACGTCGATTGGAAGGACGTTGACAAACTCCGCCGGATGATGTCGCCCAACGGCAAGATCTTCACCCGCAAGCGGCTCTCCACCACGGCCCTCGAGCAGCGCATGGTCTCGCAGGCCATCAAGCGGGCACGGTTCATGGGCCTTCTGCCCTACACATCCGCCACGCTGTGATGCCGATGTCGGGCGCATCAACGCCAATCACCCCCGTGCGCGACTATCTCCCCCTGCTCGACCGGCTCACACCGGCGCCATCTGCGGATGCCGCGGCCACGATGCAGCGCGTTGCTGATGCGCTGTGGGAAGCCTTCTCGGGCGACTCGCGCGGCAGCGTGAGTTGGGTCGGCTTCTATACCTGGAACGCGGCACGCCCGGATGAACTCGTGCTCGCCGCGCGGCGCAACAAGCCCGCCTGCTCACCCATCGCCCTGCACGGTGCGTGCGGCCAGTGCTTCATCGCCAAGCGCCCCATGATCGTGCCCGACGTGAAGACGCTCGGGGCCAACTACGTGGCCTGCAACCCGCGCGACCAGGCCGAAGTGATCGTGCCGCTGCTGAACCCAGACGGCACCTGCTGGGGCGTGCTGGACGGCGACAGTTTCGATGTGGGCGCGTTTAATGTGGCTGATGCGCTCGCGCTGGCACACCTGCTGCGGCACGTGGGGTTGTCGTCGGGCGTGTTCACGAGCCCGGCAGACGTGATCGTGCGATAGCCACGTCGGCGATTCCGGCACGCCTCAGAAGGGCGCGGCCGAGTGGCACTCGACAGTGACGCCACTCTCAGGATCGAAGAACGTCAGCTCCGATGCGTGCAGCATGAGGCGCGGCCGGAGGCTCTGGCCTTGTGAGAGGCCGGACAGCCCCGCGTCGCCGGGGGGCCCCGCTTCGGGCTCAACCGCCGCGTTGCCCACGCCGCCCGCGTACAGCACATCGCCGATGATCGGATGGCCCGCGAACGCGCAGTGAACGC
>CAZNEU010000223.1:0-3360 GCA_964571915.1 uncultured Phycisphaeraceae bacterium | reverse complement strand
CTCCCAGGCGACGAAGCGCCCGCTTGAAGTCTCGAAAAACCTCGTGATCCATGGTGCCTCCTGAATCTTGGTCGATCCAGGCTCATCATGCCACGAGGTTTTTATTCGCGCCAGTCAAATACCGAAAAGCGCATAAAGTTCTCCGAGAGGGGGTTTGAATCGCCCTCACACCCGCATCACCACTTCATGCGCGGCGAAACGCACCTTGGGCGCACCGGCATGCTCGTCGTCCGCCGCGCGATAGCCCAGGGCACACCCCATCAGCGTCGTATAGCCCCGGGCCGGCAGGTTCAACAGTTTGTCATACTCGGGCGCGTCGATGCCTTCCATCGGGCACGCATCCACGCCCACCACCGCCGCCGAGGCCATCAGCACACCCAGCGCGATATACGCCTGACGCGCGGCCCACGCCCCGGCCTGCTCGGGTGTCAGGGTGTTCACGAACCCCAGCATCACGCCCTTGGACCCCGCCAGCGATGCACGCGCACCCTCGCCGCGCACAGCGATCAACCGCTCGATGAGCCGCGCCACGTCGGCGGGCTTCACTTCGGTGCGGCCCGCGAACACCACCATGTGCGAGCAGTCCGCCGGCTGCGTCTGGTTCCACGAGACGGCGGCCAGTTTGGCCTTCATCGCCGCATTGGTGATGACCACGAACTTCCACGGCTGAAGGCCGAAGGAAGAGGGCGAGAGCACCAGCGCCTGCTCAAGGGCGTTCCACGGCGCGTCGGGAATCTTGCGCACCGCGTCGAACTTCTTCACGGCGTAGCGCCAGCGGAGTTGCGCGAGCAAGGCATCGGGGGTGAGTGTGGTCATGGGTGCGTGGTCGTGAGTCCTGAGTCCTGGGTCCTGGGTACCCGCGCTGAAGTCTGGCGTCTGGCGTCCGAAGCCTCACGGCACCGTGAACCCGCCGTCCACCAACAGGTCGTGCCCCGTGATGAACGACGCATCGTCCGACAGCAGGAACAGCACCGCCCTGGCCACCTCCTCCGGCCTGCCGAAGCGACCGATGGGGTGCAGGCTCTCCATGTATTTCAGCGCTTCGGGGTCGCGGTTGCCGGTGAACCGGTCGAGCATGGCCGTCTCGATCGCCGCCGGCGACACCGAGTTCACACGCACGCCCTGCTTGGCCACCTCCATCGCGGCCGTCTTCGTCAGGCCCCGCACCGCGTGCTTGCTGGCGATGTACACACCCGCCCCCGGCAGGCCGACCCGCCCCGCGATCGACGCGTTGTTCACGATCGCCCCCTTCCCCGCCTTCAGCATCGCCGGAATCTGGTGCTTCATGCTCAGAAGCACGCCCAGCACGTTGACGTCAAACACCCGGCGATACTGGGCCTCGGTCGCGTCGGCGATGTTCACGCCCATCAGTTCCACGCCCGCGTTGTTGAAGGCCCCATCCAGCCGACCCGTGAGTTTGAGCGCCTCGCTCACGAACCGGGCCTGGTCCGCCTCCTTCACCACGTCGCCCTGCACGAACACGCCCTGCACGCCGCGGCTGCGCACACGCTCCGCCACCGCCTCCCCCTCCTTCACGCGTCGCCCCGTCAGCACCACGTGCGCCCCCACATCCGCCAGCGCAAGGGCCGTCGCCTCGCCGATGCCGCTGGTGCCGCCGGTAACCAGCATGACTCTGCCCGTGAGGGTTGACGCTCTGGCGGATGCGCTCATGATGTTGCTCGCTGATGAACCAGACGGTGTGCGGTGCAGGAAGTTGCAACCATACCGCCGCCGACCCCGCCGTCAAGCGATGCACACGCCCGACCGGGGGTCCTTCCCCGGCACGTGCCGTCCGCCATCCCTCATTTCACGCCGCCGCCCTCGCGCCCCGGGCCAGAACCTTCCGGGCCGCGCACGCCGTCCGCGCGCAGCGCGTGCTGGGCCGCGATCAACCCGTAGGCCGTGATGAGCACCGGGTTGTCCTCCATCCAGCGGTCATCCAGCACCTTGAAACTCCCATCCTCCTGCTGCAACCCCGCCAGTTGTGCCAGCAGATCGGCCCGCCAGTTGCGGGGCACGGTCGCCCCCTCCGCGGTCATCGTGTTGATCGTCGTCAGGCCCGCCGCGTCCAGGGCACGCCCCATCGCCAGCAGGTAGTAGTAATACCCGTCATGCTTGCGGTCGCCCTCCGGGGGCATGCCCGTGTTCACGCTCAGGTCGTAATGCCGCTTGATCCAGTCATACGCGGCCTGCACGCGCGGGTCCGTCGGGGCCAGCCCCGCGTAGACGTACGACTTGAACCCCAGATACGTCGCCGACCCGTAACTGGCCAGTGTGCTCACCTTCGTGCCGTCGTCGAGCGTCTCCTCCATCCGCCCCGCGAAACTCTGGCCCTGCCCAATCGTCTTGTCATCCTCCGCCGTGGCGTACACAAAGCCCCCCTGGCGGCTCCGCGCCGCAAACGGCTGGTCGTTCACCACCTTGCCCCCGGCACGCCCCAGCATCTGGCACCGTTGCAGAAAAATCAGCGCCCGTTGCACCGCCGGGTCGTCGGTCGGCACCCCGCTGTCGTGCAGCCCTTGCAGGAAAAAGGCCAGGTTGGAGATGTCCGGCCTCCCCCGGTTGCCGTACCCCACCCCGCCATAAAACGGGTGCTCAGGCCCCACCGGGACAGGTGCCTCCTTGCCGCCCGCGCCGCCCACACCCACGGGCTCGCTCGCCCCCCACTGGCTCCGCCGCAGAAACTCCTGCGCCGGCCCCACCGCGGCACGGGCCGCAGGCGTGTTGATCCGCGTCAGGGCCGAGAGCGAAATCGCCGTGTTGTACGTGGGCAGGATCGTGTCGTAAATCCCACCGTCGGGCTTCACGAACCCCAGCACAAACCTCGCCCCCGCGCTCACCGCGGCATCGTCCGCCTTGATCCCCGGCTGCATCAGCATCCCGTTCAGCACCAGCGCCGTGATAGCCGGGAATGTCGGCGCGGCCGTAGCCCAGGGCGGCACGCTCCACCCGCCCGTCTCCGGGTCCTGCCTGGACCTCAGAAACTCGATCGCCCGGGCGATTGTCTTCTCCGCACCCTCCTTGTCCACCTCCATCTGCTGCGCGGCAGCGAACGGAGCCAGAGCGCCACACACCACCACACACGCGCAGGTCCACAACACACGGGTTCGCACGCTCAAGCCCTCCATGAACACCGCAGGTTAGCCGCCCGGCTCGGCCCGCACACCCCGCAGCAGCACCGCCGCCGCCATCACCGCCGCCGTCTCCAGCCGCAGCACGTGCGGCCCCAGAGCGACCCGCCTCACGCCCGCGGCCTCAAACCTCGCCAGTTCCTCCGCCGCGAACCCACCCTCCGGCCCCACGAACACGCTCCACGACTCCGCAGCCAAAGCATCCACCTCACCGCGCTCGCCCTCCCCA
>CAZNEU010000222.1:0-3895 GCA_964571915.1 uncultured Phycisphaeraceae bacterium | reverse complement strand
CTCTAGTCCGCCTCGAAGTCATCCATCTTGCCGTTGAGCAAAGCATGCAACCCGCGGGCCTTGGTGAGCGTTTCCTCCCACTCGCGCTCGGGGCAACTGTCGGCCACGATGCCCGCGCCCACGCTGTAGTCGAGCGTGCCGTCGAGAATATCGCCGGGGCGCAGGCCGTCGGGGTGGGGCGTGCCGCTGATAAGGGCGGTGCGGATGGCGACGGAGAGGGCCAGGCCGCCGTCATCGCCGAAGAAGCCGAGCGCACCGCAGTATGGCCCGCGGCGGACGGGCTCGAGTTCTTCGATGATCTGCATGGCCCGCACCTTCGGCGCACCGGTCACGGAGCCGGGCGGGAAGGTGGCACGCAGCAGTTCGGCGATGCCGACATCGGGGCGGAGTGTGGCGGAGATGCCCGCCGTGGTTTGCAGCACGCCGCTGGCGTGCCGCTCGACGCGCCGGGGCGTATCGACCTTCACGCTGCCGGGCTGCGCGATGCGGCCCAGGTCGCTGCGCATCAGGTCCACGATCATGGTGAGTTCCGCCCGGTCTTTTTCACTCGCAAGCAGTTCGGCGGGGTCGGCATCAGCGCGGCGCGTGCCCTTCATGGGGCGCGTCTGGATGCGGCGCGTGGCTGGGTCGAGCCGCAGGAACAACTCCGGGCTGGCCGAGGCGACGACGCGGCGGCCGCGGGGCGTGTCGGCCTCGATGTACGCACCGTGCCACGGGCGGGCGGAGGCGGCAAGGTGCGCGAACGCGGCCCGGCCGGAGCCGTGAAAGGGGCCGCTGAGGCGGTGGGCGAGGTTGACCTCGAACGTGTCGCCGGCACGAAGGTGGGCCGCGATACGGTCTGCGCCCGCGCAGAAGCGGGCCCGGTTGGCGGCGAGTTGATGGGCGTCGGCCCGTGCCAGCGTGTAGGGTGGTGGTGCGGGCGTGCGCGCTACACCGACGCGGGCCACTTCGTTTGCGAACGCGGCCAGGCCGCGGGCGGACGGGCCGGAGCCCACAAGCCACCACTGGCGGGCATCGTGCTCGTAGGCCAGATACGAGTCGCAGCGACGGAGGCAGATGAGAGGCCAGTGGCGGTCGGCCTGCCAGGTGGGCGCGGCGTGCGCAGCGGCCGCGTGCGCGCTGGCGGGTTCGATGGTGCGGCCCAGGTCGTAACTCAGCCAGCCGATCCAGCCCGTGCAGGGTGAGGGGTCGGCGGCATCGCGTGCAAGCGCGGTCCGGGCGAGCGTGGCCTGGAGTTCTTCTGGCGCAGAGAGGAGCACGGTTTCGCCGGCGCGTGCGAGGATGGTCCAGCGCGGCTCGGGAACCGGGCCGTCGGCCGCGCCCTGAGCATCGCCGGACCAGACGGATGCGAGCGGCCAGGTGTCGGGCCACGCGCGAAGCACTTCCAGCGGCTGGAGACTGGCGAGCGAGATGGGCTGTGGGGAAGCGACGCGCGAGGATACGGCCGTGGGACCCGGCAGCAGGCTGGTGGTGGGGGGGAATCGCGGGGAATCAGGGACTTCATGGTGAAAGCACTGTCCTCGGCGGGTGGGCCTTCCTAACATTCCTGACCCTCGTGTTGCACGCTCAGCCCTTGATGGGGCACGGCGCGTGCGCCGCATCCGAACAGAGACCGTTTGCGGCGGCTCCACGGGGGCAGAGTGAGGTTTTTTCTCATGGCGACCGCGACCGCTCGTGTACCCAAATCCAACGGCACCGTCAACGGCTACAAGTCGGCGCTCGAGCCGATCTCCGGGAAGGCCACGCCGTCGAAACTGCAGGCCAAGAAAATGGTCTACTACTTCGGGAGCACGCGCACCGACGGCGATGCCAGCATGAAGCAGTTGCTGGGCGGCAAGGGCGCCAACCTGGCCGACATGACCACCATCGGCCTGCCCGTGCCCGCGGGCTTCACCATCACCACCGACACGTGCGCGGCGTACTACAAGGCCGGGCAGCGCCTGCCGGTGGGCCTGATGAACGAGGTTCACAAGAGCATGAACATGCTCGAGAAGGAGAGCGGCAAGAAGTTCGGCTCCCCGGAGAACCCGCTGCTGGTGTCGGTGCGTTCGGGCGCGGCGGTGAGCATGCCGGGGATGATGGACACGATCCTGAACCTGGGCCTGACCGATGCCGCGGTGGAGGGGCTGGCCAGGGCGACGGGGAACCGGCGCTTCGCGTATGACGCGTACCGCCGCCTGATCAACATGTTCGGCGACGTGGTGATGGGCGTGGACCACGAGTTGTTCGAGGAGGCCTTCTACAAGATCAAGGCCAAGTACAAGGCCAAGATCGACACCGACGTGCCCGAGCAGGGCATCGTGGAACTGTGCGAGGCGTACAAAGAGGTGTTCCGCAAGCGCGTGGGCGAGATGTTCCCGCAGAACCCGTTCAAGCAGCTGGAACTGGCGATCGAGGCCGTGTTCAAGAGTTGGAACGGCGAGCGGGCCGTGAGTTACCGCCGCCTGAGCAACATCCAGGGGCTGCACGGCACGGCCGTGAACATCCAGGCGATGGTCTTCGGCAACATGGGCGATGATTCGGGCACGGGCGTGGCCTTCACGCGCAACCCCAGCACGGGCGAGAACAAGTTCTACGGCGAGTTCCTCATCAACGCCCAGGGCGAGGACGTGGTGGCGGGCATCCGCACGCCCCAGAGTTGCGACGAGATGAGCAAGTGGGACAAGGCCGCCTACCTGCAACTGCTCAGGATCAAGACCAAACTGGAGAAGCACTACAAGGAGATGCAGGACATCGAGTTCACGATCGAGCAGGGCACGCTGTACATGCTCCAGACCCGCACCGGCAAGCGCACGGGCTTTGCGGCCGTGAAGATCGCCTGCGACTTCGTGAAGGAGAAGGTCATCACCGAGAAGCAGGCCATCCTGCGGATTCCGGCCGGCGACCTGACGCAGTTGCTGCTCCCTTCCTTCGACCCCGCCAAGAAGAAGATCGCCACCCTGCTGGCCAAGGGCCTTCCGGCCTCGCCGGGCGCGGCGGTGGGCAAGCCCGCGTTCACCGCGGCCGATGCCGTGAAGCGCAAGCAGGCGGGTGAAGCCGTGATCCTGGTTCGCAAGGAGACCAGCCCCGAAGACGTGGAGGGCATGCACAGCGCGGCGGGCATTCTCACCAGCACCGGGGGCATGACCAGCCACGCGGCAGTGGTGGCACGCGGCTGGGGCAAGTGCTGCGTGGCGGGCGCGGGCGACCTGCACATCGATGCCGGGGCGGAAAAGTTCTCGGTCGGCGGCAAGGTGTTCGGCAAGAACGATGTGATCGCCATCGACGGCGCGACGGGCGAGGTGTTCGCCGGGGCCATCTCGACGGTTGAGCCCAAACTCTCCGGCGACTTTGCCACCGTGATGCGCTGGGCCGACAAGCACCGCACGCTGGCGATCCGCACGAACGCCGATACGCCCGCGGATGCACGCCGCGCCCGCGAGTTCGGGGCGGTGGGCATCGGGCTGTGCCGCACGGAGCACATGTTCTTCGAGGGGCCGCGCATCAAGAGCGTGCGCAAGATGATCCTCGCGGAGACGGTGGAGGAGCGGCAGAAGGCGCTCGACGAGTTGCTGCCCTACCAGCGCGACGACTTCGTGGGCATCTTCACGGCCATGAAGGGCTGCCCGGTCACCATCCGGCTGATCGACCCCCCCCTGCACGAGTTTGTGCCGCACGAGAAGAAGCAGCAGGAAGACCTGGCCAGGGCCATGGGGGTGCCGCTGGAGAAGGTGCAGCGGCGCGTGTCGCAGTTGCACGAGGTCAACCCCATGCTGGGCCATCGCGGCTGCCGCCTGTGCGTGACGTACCCCGAGATTCTGGTGATGCAGGTGACGGCGATTGTGGAGGCCACGCTCGACTGCCTGGCCAACGACATCAAGGCCCTGCCCGAGATCATGATCCCGCTGGTGGGGAC
>CAZNEU010000221.1:0-3304 GCA_964571915.1 uncultured Phycisphaeraceae bacterium | reverse complement strand
CCAGGTGTGCACGCACGCGATCGGTGATCGGGGGAATCGGGAAGTGCTGGATGCGTACGCGCGGGCGATGAAGGCGGCGGGCGGTGTTGTTGTGAGCGACAAGTCGCCGCGTTTTCGCATCGAGCACGCGCAGGTGCTTTCACCGGAAGACATCCCGCGGTTTGCGTTGCTGGGCGTGATCGCGGCCATGCAGGCCACGCACGCCACCAGCGACATGCGCTGGGCCGAGGCCCGCGTCGGCCCCGAGCGTGCCAAGGGCGCGTACGCGTGGGCGAGCCTGCTTGCTAGCGGCGCGGTGGTGGCGGGCGGCAGCGATTTTCCCGTCGAGAGCCACAACCCGTTTCTGGGTTTGTACGCGGCCGTTACGCGCCAGAACGCCGCGGGCGAGCCGGCGGGCGGCTGGATGCCGCAGGAACGGATGACGCGCGGGGAGGCCCTGCGGAGTTACACGAGCGCGGCGGCGTACGCGGGGTTTGCGGAAACCCAGCGCGGCACGCTGAGCGCGGGGAAGCAGGCGGACTTTGTGGTGATCGACCGGGACGTGCTTGTCTGTGAGCCGCGCGAGATTCTGGGCACGCGCGTGGTGATGACGGTGGTGGGAGGCGAGGTGGTGTGGGAGGGGAGGTAGAGTTGCTGGGCCTTCCCGATCTACGTCGTCACGGGCTCCGAATCTGCTCGTGCGATTGGGGTGCTCGACCATCTCCTCGGCCCCAAGACCTGGCATGCGGCGGTAATTGTCACACGGCTGTGGGCACTCAAGAACGCGCAGCGGGTGGATATCTCGGCGGCCAAGGTAAGCGGCAGTGACGCTGAAAGAAAGCGAGAATGCTGGAGGATCACCGTCCACGCGATGTCACGAACCGACAGCACATGAACGAGACGAGTTTCAGCAAGCCTCCACGCCGTGTGCGAGATGCGGCTTGAGGCAATCTTCGCGGGCAACCACGCCAGGCCGCTTGACACAGGCCGTGGCTCGCGAGTGTCATCGCGCCCTCCTGTTATGTGTCCAACAAGGGCCAGCTTGAACTCGCTCCTGCTCAATTTGCAGGACGAGGCCACCTGAGCTGGCTCGAAGTCGTCGCGACGATGGTTCACGTCCGGGGCCACCAAGAGGCAGTCGTGACTCGCCAAGAGGAGGTCGTCCGCATCGACCCACCACCCCTGCCACATCCCATCACCGCCGCCAGGCTGGGGGTTGACGTAGTTGTTGTCGCGGGGCTTATGGGCATTCGCCCAAGTGTCGATTGGCATGTTTACCTCGATCGCTGGTGAACACGTACCCGTGACGGTCCTTGTGGGTTGGTAACATGTCTGAGTCCCATCGAAAACGGCAGTCGCCCTGCAATGCGTCGCCGGGGGGTCACGCCGCCTGTTCGCTCCGCGGCAGGGGGCTTGCACTGAATGCATCCCGGAAGTCGCCCCGGCCGCGGCCGGTGAGGCTGGCACGGAGTTTCTGGGCACGGTCTTCGATGAAGCGGTTGTACTCGGCCTCGCTCATGCCGCGTGTGGCCTCGTAGATCTCTTCCTGGATGCGGTGCTTCATCGCGACGCAGTCAAATGTCTTCTTGTGTTCCGGCATAACGGACTCCTGCTGGGGATGCGATCGAGAGGTTGTCGTATCCGAGCCGCCTGTTCACTTCGTTGAACCCGTTGATCTTATCGAACCGCAGCATGTGCTTGAAGTTCCAACTGACCAGCACGGTTGCCTTGGCAACGGTCGCGAGCGCCACCTGGGTTGCGTCGCCACGCCAGCGCGGGCCGACAACACCGGCATCAAGATAGGCCTGCGCCAGTCGCTCGACCTCCGGGGTTCGAGGGATGCGTTCGACCAAAGCATGCGGGACCTCATCCAGGACACCGCGTACCGCCGGCGGTGCGCCCTCCAGTTCGGCCTCCGTGGTGCTGCCCAGCAGCACGATAAACTCGCCGCGCCCCACGCGCTCGAAGAACGCCCGACTGTGGTCAGCAAACTCTGCGTCAAACACGCCGCCGAAAACAGACGTATCCACATACGCGCGGATCGGGTTGGGCACGCCGGTTCCGCTCACAAGTTCCCCCGCCTCTCCTGCTCCAACTCCAACGCCTCGAACAGGGCCTTGAAGTTCCCTTTGCCGAAACTCTGGCTCCCGCGCCGGCAGATGATCTCGAAGAACAGCGTCGGCCGGTCCTGCAACGGCTTCGTGAACAACTGGAGCAGGTACCCCTCATCGTCCGCATCCACCAGAATGCCCAGGTCCTTCACGCGCTGGTGGTCTTCCTTCACCGCCTCGTGCCCGTGCTGCTTGAGCATCGTGTTCACGCGGTCCCACACCTTCGCGTAATACGCATCGGGCAATGCGAGAAAATCCACGCCGCGGCTGCGCAGGGCCGCGATCGATGCCAACTCGTCATCCGTCCGCAACGCCAGGTGCTGCACGCCCGGCGTGTTCTGGTGCCAGTCGAGGTATTCCTGCACCTGGCTCTTCTTCTTGCCCGGCGCGGGCTCGTTGATGGGCATCTTGATGAGGTTGTTGCCGCTCGCCATCACCTTGCTCATCAGGGCGGAGAAATCCGTGGCGATGTCCTTGTCATCGAAACTCTGGAACATCTTGAACTCGAGCACATCCTCGTACCACTTCACCCAGTGGTTCATCTTGCCCAGTTCCACGTTGCCCACGAGGTGATCGACGTACTTGAGGCCGCAGGGGTGCCTGGCGTTGTGGTCGTTGATGGAGAGCGGACCCACCTTCTTGAAGATGGGGCTGAGAAGGCCGCCACGCTTCACGTTGGGCAGGTCATACTCGCCGGTGCGCGAAACAAACGAGTGGATCACGCGGCCATATGTGCGGATCGCCGCGCTGGTCACGCTCCCCTTGGCGTCCTTGAGCGTCCGCGGCTCGTACGCGCTGGTGGCTCCGTTCTTCACCGCCCGCTCCCAGGCCTTTTCGGCATCAAACACCGTGAACGCCACGTCTTTCACGCCGTCTCCGTACAGGGCGGTTTCCATGGCCGCGGGGTGCTCGCTCGTCAGGGCGCTCGTCAGCACGAAGCGGATGTTGCCCTGCGTGAGCAGGAAGTTGGCCGCGTCGCGGCTGCCGCTGGTCAGGTCCGCCACCTGCTCGATCTGAAACCCGAAGCAGTGCGCGTAAAAGAACGCGGCCTGCGTGGCGGTGCCCACGTAAAAGCGAACGTGGTCCACGTCGCTGAGGTGCACCGGGTCGTCGGTCTTGGCTGGGCCAACGGCTGGCGCTGGGGGGTTGGCAGGAGAGGCCGGACGCGCGGGTGCGGTGGTCATGGTGAAGGGTACAAGGCACGCACCGCCGGG
>CAZNEU010000220.1:0-2782 GCA_964571915.1 uncultured Phycisphaeraceae bacterium | reverse complement strand
AAAGAACTTCGTCGGAGTCGAGGTTGGAGTGGTTGTACGGCACCTTGATCGCCTGCGGGTGCCAGTCCAACATGCGGGGGCAGAAGGAGCAGATGACGAAGTTGTGGGCCTCGAAGGTCTGGTGGATCGGCGGGGGCATGTGCAGTTTGCCGGTGATGGGGCTGAAGTCGTCGATGTTGAAGATGAAGGGGTAGTAGCAGCCGTCCCAGCCGACGACATCCAGCGGGTGGTAGTGGTAGGTGTAACTGTGGATCAGGTCGCGCGCCTTGATGCGGACCTCGAAGTCGCCCTTCTCGTCCCACGTGAGCGGCGCCTCGGGCAGGCGCAGGTCGCGCTCGCAGTACGGCGCGTGCTCAAGAAACTGGCCCGTGGCCTTGCTCACATAGCGCGGCGGCGGGCCGATGTGGCTGCCGTTGACCGTCTCGATGAGCAGAAATTTTCCATACGGCATGGACTCGAACGAAGGCTCCGACAAGGCAAACACGCCGGCAGTACGCTCCGTGAAGGGAACGCCGTAGTTCTCGGTCAGATTCTTCAACGCCGCTCTCAGGTTCGCCTCATCGTACTTGAAATCACGAAAAATCTCTTCCCTCGTCGCCCCTGTTGGACGTGCCAAGTACTCGTAGAGTCTGCTGATAACGGGGCCATCAAGGGGCTTGGCCGGACCCCGATTGTTCCACACGACCTTGTAAACGATGCCCTTGGGGATGACGAGGTAGTCCTTGGGGCCGAACTTCAGCGTGCCCAGCATGGTGCGGCAGACACCGGAGCCGAAGTGGATGAAGATGCACTCATCCCCTTGGCCGTTCTTGAAGTGGTAACCCATCTGCTCGGCGGGGTTGCAGACGGCCATCTCGCAGTCGCTGTTGCCGAAGAGGACCACGCGCCCGGAGACAAAGTCGCCCTTCTTGGGCAGCGGCGCACTCTTCACGTGCCGCATCCGCATCACGTCCTGCTCCACAAACTCCACCTTGGTGGAGTACTGCTTCTTCCATCCCGCCACCTGCGTGGGCGGGTGGATGTGGTACATGGTGCTGCTGGGGCCGGTGAACCCTTCAGTGCCGAAGAGTTCTTCGGAGTAGAGCGCGCCATCGGGCCGGCGGAACTGGGTGTGGCGCTTGCGGGGGATGGTGCCGAGGCGTGTGTAAAAGGGCATGTGGCCGGGCCTCCTTGAGATATTGCCGGCATGGTACGACGCTGACCGGGGAGTGATCAGGTTCCGGCCTGGCGGGGGTGTAGTCCACGTTTCTGGCGGGTAGGGTGGGTAGAAGAAAAGTAGAGGCGGTAGCCGATTCGGCGAATCGGGGTACCCAAAGACCACCGCAGAAACTTGGACTACACCCGCTTGGCGGGCGGGGTCGCGCCCGGCGCGCGAGGCGCTGGATCGGGTACCTCGCTCATGCCGGCGTGCATAACGGCGAGCGGCGGGCCGGTTGCCCCGGCTCGGGCACGTCAGCCCATCAGCACGGGCTTGTCCTGCACCACGCTCGTCACGATGGGGCCGCGCTTGGCGTCAACGTAGACGTTGATTTCGAGGCGCACGCCCAGGGCACCGTCCGCGCTCGCGGGCATGTACACGCCCGGCTCGATGGTGAAACCCGTGCGCGGCAGCATGGTGCGAGTGTCGTGCGTCTCTAGGTTGTCCAGGTTCATGCCCAGGCCATGCACTAGCGGGCCGGGGCTGAGGCTGTGGCCTGTGCGGTGGCGGACGGCACTTTCGTACCCGGCGGAGACGAGTTCAGCCCGCGCGGCATCGTCCAGTTGCCAGCCCTGCACGGGCTCCTTCTTCTTCCACGCCTGCTGGGCACGCCTGAGGGCGGCATCTCGCGCGGCCTTGACGGCGGCAAAGGCCCGGGCGTGGCGCGGCGGCACGGCCTTGCCCGCGAAGCCCACCCACGTGATATCGCTGAAGATGTGCTCGTGCCCGGGCTTGCGTGCCCAGAGGTCGATAAGCACCCAGTCGCCGGCACGGATGGCCGTGGGTTTGCCAGCGTTGGGTTCGTAGTGCGGGTCGCCTGCGTGGGCGTTGGCGGCCACGATCGGGCCGTCGAGCCATTCCAGGCCCTCGGCCTTGAAGCGCGTGCGCATGGACTCGGCCACCTCGTGCTCGAAGATGTTGGCCTTGGCTCTCACCTTGGCGCGGATCAGGGCGAAGGCTTCATCCTTGATGCCCCCCACCACTTTCGACACGCGCAGGTGCGCACGGAGCGACTCATCGGACCACGCCGCGGCGGAGACCTGCACGAGGTCGGCAGAACTGACGACCTCGACGCCGAAACTGCGCACGAGTTCGACGGTGCCGGCATCGGCCACGGCCATCACGGGGAGCAGGCCACCGGGTGAATATTCCATGGCGACGCGGGGGCAGCCGTCGAGCAGGCCGGCCAGTTTGGCCTGGTATTCACGCCAGGAGAGGTAGACCTCGTGCTTGATGCCGCACTTGGCGAACTGTGCCGCGTCGATGTGGTGGGTGAGGACCACCGGCTCGCCGACGGCGCGGATGCACAGGTCCACGCGCCGGGTGGTCCAGCGTGTGGAGCCGGTGGGCGGGGGCACGAGGCGAGCGAGGACGGCGTTGCTGGAGCGGAAATCGTGAACGAGCCAGGCATCGATCCGCCGGTCTCGCATGTAGGCCTGAAGGTGCGTGAGGTTCATCGGCCGATCGTAGGAATGGCCAACGAGGCATCGGGCCGGTTTGGCGACGACCGACCCGGACCTTCGCGCCCCTCGATCGGCCCGGAACTCACCCGGGGAGCGTGATGGCGCTGCCGGCGATCGCCAG
>CAZNEU010000219.1:0-3044 GCA_964571915.1 uncultured Phycisphaeraceae bacterium | reverse complement strand
CAGCCGGCCGATGCGGGCCGGCGCGCGGAGGGCCGCGAAGGCCGCCGCACAGCCGAGCGTGAGCCACATGAGCAGCCCCCCCACCCTCACAGCCGCGGCCTCCGGGCTGGTGGCAAATCGCTCCGTCCACAGCGCACCGATGGTGGCGACCACCGCCACACCGGCGACGGCACGGATGAGTGTGCGCTCGGCGCTCGCTCCCTGCGGCGTGCCCGGGGCGTGCGGCCCGGGAGAGGATGCGTGATCCGAAGCCTGCCATGTACTCAGGCCCGCCGAAGCCCGCACCAGCCAATACACCCACAGCGCGGCCCACGCCACGCCAAGCCACCCCAGGCACGCCCACCAATCCAGCAGCACGGAGTGCGGAGACGCGACCTCCTCCGGGCTGAGCGGGTCTTTCACGAGCAGGTACGCATCCTTGAAACCATCCGGCCCCACGCCCAGCGGGTTGGCCGCGCCGATCTGGGCCGCGGCCTTCATGTAGAACCAGCGGAAGAAGAGCGAGAGTTCGCCGATTCGCTCGCCGAGAACGCCGCGTGCGATGACGACCGCGAGCGCCGCGGCGACAAGCGCGGGGCCGACCAGCGCGGCGACCTTGCCCAGCCTCGGCCCACCCGCGCTGTAGACCACCAGCACGAGCCCGATCATGCCGACGACGACACCGCCCTTGGAGCCGGCGATGATGACGCCCGTGCAACACAAGATGGTGGCAACGAGCACGGCCAGATGCCGCGCCGAGGCCTTGACACCTCGATGTGCCATGCCGCAGAGCGTCACCAACCCGAGCGCCACACCCATAGCTGCGAACGTGGCGAACACAGTGGTCAGACCCATCCACACCGTCGGGTCGTTGGATTCCACACGCCGGATGTACGCGCGTGCCATCGGCGAATCGGGCGAAAAGCCCTGCGCCGCAAGGTACTGATCCTTGTTGGCGCGAAAGTCCGCAATCGTTGCCGGGTTCTCCACCAGCACCTGCACCAGGCCCTTGCACGTCATGACCGCCGCGAGGCCGATGAGCGTGGCGATGACGAGCGCCCGCACGCGGCTATCGCGTGCCGCGCTGCGGATGGCGACCGCGCACACCATCGCCGAGAGCCACGCGGCACCCTGGCGCTGGTCGGTCAGCGTGGCAGAGTCTTTCATCCAGCCGTGATAGATGAGTGGGATCGCGCCCAGCAGCACGAACCCCAACTGCGCGAGCGTGGCCCGGACCTCGCGGCGCGGCGCACTCACCAGCACGGCCACGGCCCCGAGCAGCGCGACACAGTCGCACGCCAGCGACCCCGCCGGCCCGAGGCCGCCGGGCACATAGGGGATCACCAGCGGGTCAAGGTCCCACCCCGGCAACAGCGACAGCGATGACACCGCCCGCAGCGAGAACGCCGCGAGGATGACGGCCACGCCCACGAGCGTGCCATCGCCCGCGCTGTCGCGTACACCCGGCTCGACCTGTGCCGCGCTGTTGGTCATGCTCGCTCAGACCCGAGCGTGTGCGGTGCGCCCCTCGTACAGGGCGATCACCAGCAGCACCAGCAGCACCTGCACACCCACCAGCATCGCCTGCCAGTCTGCCAGCGAGCCCAGCGCGACACCGCCGATGGCCGTTACACCCGTGGCCCCGTAGATGATCAGCACCGCATCACGCCGGCTCAGGCCGCGCGAGACCAGGCGGTGTGAGAAGTGCTGCATGTCGCCCACCAGCGGCGAGCGGCCCTGGCTCAGGCGGATCGCGCACACACTGGCCAGGTCATACAGCGGGATGGCCAGCACCACCACGGGCATGAACACCGCGTACCACGCCCCGTCCCCGCCCCCACCCGAACCGCCGAGGCCCGGCACGCCCGGCGCGTAATACGTCGTGCGCACCGTGAGGAACGCCAGCACAAACCCCACCACCAGCGAGCCGCCATCGCCCATGAAGATGCTGGCCCCACGCTGCCCCCACGGGAAGTTGAAGACCAGGAACCCCGCCAGCGTGCCCACCAGGAGCGCCAGGCACGCCCCCACGAACCACTGCCCGTGGATCAGCGCCGCCGCGAGAAAGCACCCCGCCGCAATCAGGGCCACGCCCGCCGAGAGGCCGTCCATGTTGTCCAGAAAGTTGAAGGCGTTGGTCACCACCACGATCCACAGCACCGTGAGCAGCACCGAGAGCCACGGCCCGCCCACGTGCGCATCCAGCATGGTGAGCAGGCGCGAGCCGGTGAGCAGCACCACGCCCAGCGCGCATCCGAGCATGATGCCGAGTTTGAAGAGCGGCCCCAGCGGGCGGCGGTCATCCACGAGCCCCACCACGTGCAGCGCGCCCAGAAACATCAGGAGCACCACCGCGTTGGCCGTTTCGCCGCGGATGCCGGGGAGGTGGTCGGTGAGGGCGGGCACGAGTGATGTGAGCCTGCCCGCCAGCGGCGTGGCCACGGCGACCAGGCCCAGCACGATCGGCAGCGAGAACGCAAGGACAATCGCCATGCCGCCGGTGTTGGGCACCGGCCTTGCCGCGGCCTTCACCTGCCCGCTCACGCCGGCGCCGTCAAGCGCGTTGAGGCGGTGGCCCACCGCACGAGCCAGCAGCGTGAGCGGCAGGGCGAGAAGGAAGGCGAGCGGGATGAGCAGCAGGCAGGCGAGGTGCATGTGCGGGCGAGTGTACCGGACTTATCCTGCGTTGCGCGGCGGGTGTGTGTCGCCGCTCCGGCCCCGCCCACGCGCGGCCAGGCCCCAGGGCAGCCACGCCAGCGTCATCGCGCCGATCGCCAGCAGGGCGATCGACACAATCCGCAAGGGCCACGAGCCCAGCGCATCGGCCAGCGTGCGGGCACCACCCGGTTGCGGCGGGCCGGTGTAGCCGAAGTTCATGCCGAAGGAGATGTTGATGACGAGCGTGGCGACGAAGTAGACCATGCCGCACGCGACGGCCAGCAGCAGGTCTCTTCCCGCGGGCACGAAGCCGCGCACAGCACATTCGTAGATCGCCGTGCCGACCACGATCAGGTGCGCCCCCCAGAAGAACCAGAAGTTGACCCCCTCCCCCCCCCCACGGCCCC
>CAZNEU010000218.1:0-16539 GCA_964571915.1 uncultured Phycisphaeraceae bacterium | reverse complement strand
GCCCGATGCCCAGTGCCCAGTGCCTTCCTATCTTCACTCATGCCCTCGGCACTCGTCATTCGCGCCCCGGGAACCAACTGCGATTCCGAGATGTGCCGCGCCTTCGCCGCCGCAGGCGCGAGTCCCGACCTCGTTCCCCTCGACCGCCTCATCCACAACCCCGCGCTCATCGAGCGCTACGACCTGATCGGCTTCCCCGGCGGCTTCAGTTACGGCGACGACGTGGCCAGCGGCCGCATCTTCGCCCTGCGCCTGCGCCGGCACCTCTACCCCGCCCTTCGTGCCGCGGCCCAGCGCGGCGTGCCGATGATCGGCGCGTGCAACGGCTTCCAGGTGATGGTGCAGGCGGGCCTGCTGCCCGGCCCCGCGGACGGCCACTGGCCGCAAGCCCCGCCCGTGCAGGAAACCAGCCTCACGTTCAACGCCGGCGGCCGCTTTATTGACCGCTGGGTGCGCGTGCGGGCCGTCCCCAACACGGCCTGCATCTGGACGCGCGGCATCGGCGACGCCTTCGCGGGCTTCCCCGATTCCCTGATGCTCCCCATCGCCCACGGCGAAGGCCGCTTTGTCGCCACCAGCCCGGCCGTGCTCGCCCGTCTGCACGCCACCGGCCAGGTCGCCCTCCGCTACGCACCAGACGACAACCCCAACGGCTCTGCCGATGACATCGCCGGCATCTGCGATCCCTCGGGCCGCATCTTCGCCCTCATGCCCCACCCCGAGCGCTACCTGGAGTGGACGCGCCACCCCTTCTGGACGCGCTTCGAGCCGCACACCCTGCGCGGCCCCACGCCGGGCCTCACAATGTTCACGAATGCCGTCGCCTCCGTGCAACACGCGCCGGTCTGAACGCGGTATATTGAACGGATGCCTGTTGAAGAACGCTGGCTGCTGGACCGCGTCAAGGGTGGCAAAATCACCCACGACACGCCCTGCGCCAAGTGCGGCTACAACCTCATCGGCCTCAAACGCACCGGCCTCTGCCCCGAGTGCGGCACACTCATGCGCGGCGTGGGCATCACCGGGCGGGTGGGCGGCAGCAACACAGTCATGCTCCTGCCGCGCTCGCTGCTGTGGGCGTTGTCGCTCGCCGCCTTCGCCATGCTCGTGGGGTGTCTGCTCATGGCGCTCTCGTGGCCACTCATGCCCGGCGCAAGGCACGCGTTCTGGCGGTTCTGGATCGCCAACATCGTCTTTGGCTCCGCCGCGGCCGGCGGCGCGTCGTGGTTCGTGGGCGTGCTGATGATGTGCCTTTACAAACCCGCGGAACTGGAAGATCAGGCGCGCGTCAACGTGGCGCGGCTTCTGCTGAACGGTTCCGCCATCGCCACGCAGGCCCTCTGGTTCGTCGCGGCCGCGCTGGTCTTCGCGCTCGCGCGTGTACCCGCGGCCCTGGCGTTCGCGCGCGAGGCATCCATCGCGTGCGGCCTTCTGGCCATCCTGGGCCTCGCGCCCACCCTGCTCGTGCTGCGGCGCACGCTCCAGAGCGTGAACGACGACAAACTTCACGAGCGTCTGCTCCTGCTCGCATGGGCCTTGCCGCCGGCCCTGGCCCTGCCGGTGATGCTGCTCACCGGCAGCCTGCCCCGCGTGCTGGCGGTCTTCACGCTCCTGCTCTCGTTGATCTCGGTCGGCCTCGTGGTCTGGCTCGTGGCCACGCTGGGGCAGACGGCGTGGATGTTCCGCTGGGCCGTTCGCAACCAGCGTGATGCGGAAGAGACCGCCCAGCGGATTCTGCGTACCGACCAACGCTTCGCCATGCCCCAGGACGGCGCTCCAATCGACAACCCCATTCCCAAGCACACCGCCAGCCCGCCGCTTTTCGGCGGGCGCTAAGGCCGCGTGTTCAACGCGCCACAAGCGTCAGCGTCGCGCTCTGCACCTGGCCGCTCTTGCCGCGCCCGCGCCGGAAGCGCAGGTCCACGCGCGCTCCCGGCTCAAAGTCGCCCAGCACACGGGTGAGGTCGTTGAGATCGGTCACCGGCTGCCCGGCGATCTCCACGATCACATCCCCGTCCGCAAGCCCCGTGCCGCGCCCGGCCCTCTGCACGATCACGCCCTCGCCCGCGCCGTTCTCGTAGGTGCCGGGGAACATGGCTCCGCCGGGCCTGTTGGCCGTGGCCACCTCGGGCAGGGCCCGCACCCACACGCGAAAGTCGCGTTCGATCTCGGCCAGCGGCTTGCCCAGCACGCGCTCCAGCGCGGCCCGCCCGGTTCGGTCTGTGCGGAAGTTCTGCGTGTAATCGGTGTACCAGGCCCGCAGTTTGCCCCGGTCGGAAAGGTACAGGAGCACGGCCCGCGCCAGCGCGTAGTTGGCCAGCGGCGCGGAACCGACGAAGGTGTCGCGGGGCATGTCGAGCAGGCGTGCGATGCTGGGCATCTTGCCGCCGCGCAGCAGCACCTTCAGCGAGTTGGTGCGCCAACTGGCCACGGGGCGCAGGGTGTCGTCCGCCCCGACCTCGATATCTTCCGCCAGCGAGCACAGGCCCTCCTGAATCCAGATCGGGTGCTCCTGCCGCAGGCGATCCTGATGCCGCCAGTGCAGCGCGTGCAGAAACTCGTGCCGCAGCGTGCCGCCCGTATCCTGCGCCACCAGTTGCCGCTCGTCGTGGTCGTAAATCCCCGCCACAAGGCTCGTCGCCCCCGACGCCCGCGGCCAGCGCTTCGCCGCCCACTTGTTGTAATCCATGCGCGACGGCAGCACCACCAGCACCCAGGGGTCGGGCCGCTGCGGATCGACGCTGACACCCGGTGTGCCCTCGGGCAGCACGCCCGCCTCCCACCACTGCGCCAGGCGCGTCATCTCATCCCGCGCCCGCCCGAAGGCCTGCGGGCTGAACGCCGAGGCATAGGCCACGCGCAGATCGCCGTCTTTCGCGGTGCTGTACGCCGTGGACCACCAGGCGTTGGCTTGCGCAAGTTGCCGGTCCAGTTGCGCATCCAGCAGCGCGGGCCAACGCTCGATCAGGCGCGTGTACGCGGGCGACTCGCGCACCGGCCGCAGGCCGGGGTCGGTGTCGAGGCGGCGCAGGTCGGCAAAGCCCCGCTCCACCGCCGCGGCAAGTTGCTCCGCCGCCTCCTCGGGCTTGCCGGTGGCACCCAGCAGCGTGGCGAGGTTGTAGCGCGGCACATAATCGTCGGGGTCCACGGCCGCCCAGAAGCGGGCCGCGTCGATGGCCCTGGGCCAGTCCTTCGCCTCAAAGGCCTCGAAGAACGCGGCCTCGGCCCGCTGCACCTTGTCCGGCTTCGCGGGCACCGCGTGCGCCGATGCGAACGCCAGCACCGCCACCAGCGCGGGAAGCGCGAGGGCATGGCGAGTGAGGCCGCGGCGTGTCAGGGCAAGTTCAATCACCGTGCCTGATCCTTGGCGATCAGCCGCTGCAACGCCTGGGGATAGGCGATGCACTCCTGCTCAAAGACCCGCGCGGCAAGCGTGTCGGGCGTGTCGCCCTCAAGCACGGGGCAGACGCGCTGGAGCACGATGGGGCCGGTGTCGAAACGCTCATCGCACAGGTGAACCGTGCAGCCGCTCACCTTCGCCCCCGAGGCCAGCACAGCCTCGTGCACCTTGCGGCCGTGCATGCCAGGCCCGCCGAAATCGGGCAGCAGCGCGGGGTGGATGTTGACGACGCGACCCGAGTAGCCCGGCGGGATGGGGAGGAGTTTGAGGTAGCCCGCGAGCACGATGAAGCGGGCGTGGGCGGCGTGCAGGATGGGCCCGAGAACTTCGGGAGCGATCACGCCGGGCAGAACGTGCGCAGCGATGCCGGCCTTGCGTGCCTTTTCGGCCCCCAGACATTCCCTGGACGCGATGACCACCGTGATTCGGGCGGAAAGGGCGCCCGTGGCGATGGCGGCCACGAGGTTATCGAGCGTGCGGCCGGAGCCGGAGAGAAGCACGGCGATGGGCCGGGGGGCGGCCGGGTTTGCTGGTTGAGCCGAGGGGGGGGGCACGGCGAAAGCGTAGAGGAGGGGTGGATGCAAGAGGGTGGACCCGTGCGGCAAGGCAGGCGGGCCGCGTGTCGGCCCACGGGAGGGGCGGGTGGTCCGCGCCGCCAGGAAGAATGCGTTCCGCGCGCGGATTTGCGTGCATTTTGAGGAAGCCGCGTTATTCTTGTGCCATGTTCCTCCTGCGCTCAGCCCATAGCGCACCCGGCCCGCGCCCTTGCCGCCCGGCCGGCCCGGCACGCCGCGCAGACCAGCGCATATGCGTGTATTGCGGCGCCACCGACGCCCGCTTTGATCGCCCGGATGCGGGGCTGTTTCAATGCCCGCAGTGCCGGGGAGATTTGTACAGCCGCCCGCCGCGCAGTTATGCGGAGATGGAGGGCGTGGCGCGCGGGCGTGCGCCGCGGCCCAGCGCGTGGGCCTTGTGGTGCGTGTCGGCGTGGTCAGGCGTGCTGGCGTTTGCCGAGTTTGTGCGGCTGGTGTGGAAGACGGCGGTGCGTGTGCGGGCCGCGAAGCGGGGCCGGGTGCGGGCGGTGAGCCGCGGGCCGCGCACGTTGAGACTTGACGCGGCGGCCCGGGGCACGCACCCTACGGCATGAAGGTGTGCCGGACCCAGAGCGAGATGGATGCGCACGCCGGCGCTGTGCTTGTGCCCACGATGGGTGCGCTGCACGGCGGGCACGCATCGCTGATCCGGTTGGGCGCGGCGTTGGCGCAGTCGCGCGGGTTCGCCCGCGGGTGCGTGGCGACCATCTTCGTGAACCCCACGCAGTTCAACGACGCGGCGGACTTGGCCCGCTACCCCAAGACGCTGGAGGCGGACCTGGCCCTGTGCGCGGAGGCGGGCGCCAGCGCCGTGTTTGTGCCGGGGGTGGGCGCGGTGTATCCGCGCTGGCCGGAGACGAGCGACCCCGGCGCGGCACCGCCGCGCCTGCCGAGAGTGGCGTGGCAACCGGGGCTGGAGGATGCGCACCGGCCCGGGCACTTCGCGGGCGTGTGCCAGGTGGTGGCGCGGCTCTTCGAGTTGTGCCGACCTCGCGCGGCCGTGTTTGGCGAGAAGGACTGGCAGCAGTTGCAGGTGGTGCGGGGCTTGGTGGCGCAGGAGCGGCTGGAGATCGAGATCGTGGTGGGGCCGACGGCGAGAGATGCGGATGGGCTGGCGATGTCGAGCCGGAACCGGTTCCTGACGGCGGAGGATCGGGCCAAGGGGCTGGCGCTCCCGCGTGCGATCGGCGCGGCCGGACTGGAGGCGACCGTTCCGGATGCGGAGCGCGTGCTGCGTGCGGCGCTGAGCGAGGCCGGGATTGTGCCCGACTATGCCGTGGTGCGCGATGCCCGGACGCTGCTGCCAGCGCGGGAGGGCACGGCCGCGGCCTATCGGACGCTGGTGGCGGCGCGGGTGGGGAGTGTGCGGCTGATTGATAACGGGCCGTGGCCGGGCGTGCCTGCGCGGCACGCCCGCCTGTGAAGCGGCGGGGCGGGCAGGCCGACAGAGTGTGGGCGGTGGACCGGGGACACACGTGGCCGAACAGACAACAGACACATCGGCTCGCGCCGCCAAGACCACCGTCAAGCCCGGCGCGGCACCGCAGGGATTTGCCGATGGTCGCCAGCGTCGCCAGCACGACCGGCTGGAACTGGGCAAGGCCGTGTTCATCCACGAGATCGAGAACTTCGATGTCGTCTGCCCCGGCCTGGAGGGGGTGGCCGTGGATGTGTCGCGCTCGGGGATGGGCATCAGCACGCGCCGGATGATGCACGCGGATCGGGCGGTGGTGGTGCTGATGCCCAACGCGGACGGCACGTGCCGCGCGTTTCATGGCAAGGTGCGGCACGCGGCGTACAAGGGGGACGGGAAGTACCACGTGGGTGTGCAGTTCTGCGCCGGATCGGGCACCGCGAGCGTGCGGGCGTGGCTGAAGGCCCAGCGCGCGACGTGAGCGCGGGGAGGGCCGCGGTCTACCATGGGATTCATCCCCTGTGGAGGCCTCATGCTCAAGACCCCGCTGCACGCCTTTCACCTGCAACACGGCGCCAAGATGGTGGAGTTTGCGGGGTGGGAGATGCCCATCGTCTACCAGAAGGAAGGGGGCGGGGGCGGCATCGTGGAGGAGCACCACGCCTGCCGGACGAGCGGCGGTTTCTTTGATGTTTCGCACATGGGGCGCGTGAAGTTTTCCGGACGGCACGCGCGGCGGCTTCTGGAGCGCGTCTGCACACGCCGCATCACCGACATGAAGCAGGGGCAGTGCCGGTATTCGCTGGTGCTCAACGAGCGCGGCGGCATCATGGATGACGTGATCGTGTATCGGCAGGAGGAGGACCAGTTTCTGGTGGTGGTGAACGCCTCCAATCGTGCGAAGTTGATGGAGCACTTTCAGAGTGTGCAAGCCGCGGGGAATCTCGTCCTGACCATTGAGGATCAGACCGAGAGCACGGCCATGGTGGCAGTGCAGGGGCCGAAGGTCATCGCGTTCATCGGGGGCTTCAGCAAGGAGATTCCGTCGCTGAAGCGGTACACCTTCACGACCAAAAACCTGCTCATCATGAAACTGACCGTGAGCCGCACGGGCTACACGGGTGAGGACGGCGTGGAGGTGATTCTGCCCGCGAGCATGGTGGGCATGGCGATGAAGATGCTCTTCAAGGATGTGCGGATGGACCAGCCCGATGCCCTGGTGCGGCCGTGCGGGCTGGGGGCGCGCGACACGCTGCGGCTGGAGGCGGCCATGCCGCTGTACGGGCACGAACTGGGCGAAGAGACGGACCCGCTCGCCACGGGCCTGGACTTTGCGATGGCGATCGACAAGGACGCCGACGAGCGCGGCGAGGCGTACATCGGCATGGAGGCACTCAAGGCCACGCGGGCCGCGGGAGGGCCGAAGCAGAAACTCGTGGGATTGGTGATCGAGGGGAAGCGCTCCGCGCGGCAAGGGATGGGCGTGATCGCGGGTGAGAAGGGCGTGGGCATCGTTACGAGCGGCGCGCCCAGCCCGACGCTTGGGTACCCCATCGCGCTGGCGTATGTGGGCAGAGAGCAGAGCGCAGAGGGCACAGCACTGCGCATCGACACGGGCAAGGGCGAGGGCGCGGCACGATACCTGGAGGCGAAGGTGGTGAAGATGCCGTTCTACAAGGCACAGAAGCCGTGAGGCGTGAGCCGCGAGCCGTGAGCCGCGAGCCAAGCCGCAGTGCGGATCACACGGCCGAAGGCAGGCCCATGGCGCGGCGCCAGGCGCTGAGTTGGCCCATGTGCATCATGACGTGGTTGTTGAGGAGGAAGTTGGTGGCCGCGCCGATGGTGGGGAAGCGCTCGCGGACCTTGGCGTCGGGATGAGGCGTGGTGAGGAGTTTGTCGTCCATTTTGCCGGCGATGTCGATGGCCTTGTCGTAGCCGGAGAAGAAGAGGGCGACAACCTTCTCCCAGTGCGGGTAGACGGAGCCGTGGGGGTCGTCTACGCAGGTGGCCCCGGCCTTGAAGATGGCCTCCAGCGCGGGATCGACGGCGACGGGCTTGGGGTCTTTGCCGGCGAGCGTGTAGATGCGGGCCGGGTAGATGGCCAGGTGCCCGCAGATGAACGTGGCGTGGTTGGTGTCGATCTCGTTGCCATCAAACCCCCAGCGCGGCTTGCGTGCGGCCATGTCGGGCCGGATGCCGGCGACGAGTTTCTCGCTGTAGCCGCGGGTCATCTTCGTGCAGTCAACGATGAACTGTGCGGAACTCATGGGTGGTCCCTTTGGCAGGTCGCGGGGCGCGCCTGGGATGCGTGCCCGTGAGAGCGAGTGTACCCGCGGGCGGCGTGCGCGTGGACAAGGTGCGTTTCAAGACCCGACGAAGCGGTCGAAGGCGGCCCGGGCCACGGCCGGGTCGGTGGTGCCGCCGATGATGGCGCGGCCGTCGGCGAAGACGGTGATTTCCAGTGGACCGTTGGTGTCGCCTTGCACCCCTGCAACGCGGCCGCGCACGCGGGAGGGCGTTCGCTCGAAGGTGCCGACACGAGCGAGGCGGGCGTGCAGGGCATCAAGGTTCATGGGGGCGGCGGAAATCTGCACGCTGTCTCTGCCACAGAGGACGGTCTCTCGCGGTGCGGCCGAGCCAGTGAGGAACTCGAAACGCTCCGCGCCCGCCGCCGCTTGGCCGCAGCAGGGGCAATCGGCGCGTCGAGCGGCGGAGAGGTCGATCCGGCGGCGGTCGTTGGTCCACAGGTCGAAGGCGAGGAGCGAGTTGGAAAGGCGGCTCTCGTGGCCGAGGAGCACCTTGAGCGCGTCGGTGGCCTGGCACGCGGCGACGATGGCGGTGGCGGATGCGAGCACGCCCGCGGTGTCGCACGTGGGGGAATCTCCGGGGGCGGGCGGCTGGGGGAAGACACAGCGGAGGCAGGCGGAGCGGCCGGGGAGGATGGTGAACTGCGTGCCGCGCGTGCCGATCGCGCCGCCGTAGCAGAGGGGGATGGAGCGTTTCACGGCGACATCGTTGAGGAGGTAGCGGGTGTGGAAGTTGTCGGTGCAGTCGAGCAGGACGTGCGGGGACGGGTGGGAGGAGACGAGGCGCTCGGCACTGGACGGCGAGAAGTCGTCAACGATCGGGTCGATGACGATGGAGGAGTTGACGCGGGCGAGGCGTGCGGCGGCGGCCTCGGCCTTGGGGCGGGCGGCGCGGGCATCGGCTTCGTCGAAGAGCGTTTGCCGCTGGAGGTTGGTGAGTTCCACCACGTCGCGGTCGATGAGGGAGAGGCGGCCCACGCCCGCGCGCGCGAGCATTTCGGCGGCGACGGTGCCCAGAGCCCCGCAGCCGATGACCATGGCGTGGGCGGCGGCGAGGCGAGGCGAAGAGGCCGGCCCGAAATCGGGAAGGAGTTCCTGGCGGTGGTAGCGGGAGGGTGCGCTCACGAGCAAGAGTACGGGCAGAGCGGTCGGCCGTCAGCGGCGGGCCGCGAGCCAAACCGGCTCACTGCTCGCGGCCAACGGCTCACGACTGGGCGATGAGCGTGATTTCGAGGAGTTCGGGCGGCACGCCGATGCGGACGGGGATGAGGGAGACGCCGATACCGGCTGAGACGAGCACGGGAAAGGCGGGGCCCTGGACGAGGCCGCGGGCGTACTTGAAGCGGAAGCGGCTGGGAACGATGAGGGGCGGGAGGAATGGGAGGCGGACCTGGCCGCCGTGGGTGTGGCCGCTGAGCATGAGGTCTACGCGGTGCGCGGCGGTGCTGGGGGCGGAGCCGAGGAGGCGCGGGTCCTCCGCCGCGTCGGGGTTGTGGGAGAGAAGGAGGCGCGGCATCGCGTCGGGCACGCCGCCGAGTGCCACAGCGGGGTCGATGCGGTCCTGCCAGAGGTCGCCGATGCCGGCGATGCAGAGGGCGGAGCCTGCCGCGGGCGCGCGGTGCGAATCGGCGGGGAGGAGTTGGCGTGTGGCAGCGTCGAGGAAGGCGCGGCCGTTGTCGATCATGCGGATGCCGACCTCGCGCAGGGCCTTGGCGCTGGCGGGGCCGTCGGCGTACCAGTCGTGGTTGCCCAGCACGCCGACCACGGGCTTGCCGGTGGCGACAACGGGGGCAAAGAGCGCGGCGGCGGGGGCGATCTGGCGGGGGCCGTTGTGGATGTAGTCGCCCCCGAGCAGAAAGACATCGGGCCTGAGCGCGATGGCACGGGCGAGGACGGAGCGGATGTAGGGGGCGCTCACGCGCGGGCCGAGGTGGGTGTCGGTGATGTAGACGAGGCGCAGGCCGCGCAGGGCGGGGGGAAGATCGCGGATGGGGACGCGGTAGCGGACGAGTTGGCAGTTCCAGGGCGTGATGAGCGTGCCCTGGGCCAGGGCGGCGGCACCGGAGAGGCCAGCGAGCGTGAGCGAGCCGTCAACCAGCACGCGGCGGCGGGAGAGGGAGACACGCGGTTCATGCACCGAGGGCCTCGCCAAGCCTCGGCCCTCGGTGGCACGGGAGCAGGCCATTACTCGCATGCGGATGCGGAGGATGAGGGCGAGGCAGCAGAGCCAGAGGAGCCACGCGAGGCCGTGGGCGATGAGTGCGACGGCGATGCTCTCGGCCGCGAGGCGACCGATGATGAGCGTGCAGATGATCCACCCCGGCGCGGCAAGCACCGCGGAGACGTTGGCGGCGAGTTTGAGCACACCGTGGTTGAGGGCCGTGTCGTGCCCCTCACGCGGACCGATCCACGAGCCCCAGTGCAGGAGGGTGCCCACGGCGATGAGCAGGCACCAGGCGAGGAACCACGGCGCGAGGGCGAACAGGCGGACGGAGATGATGTGGGTGCGCGGCACGAGGGTGGAGAGGCCCTCGGTCACGCTGGGCTCAAGGGGCCCACCCTGACGGTCGGGCTTCAGTGAAGGCACAGTCAAGGGGCCCTCCCTGACGGTCGGGCTTCTGTCAGGCGAAGTGTGCGAAGGCCTTGTTGGCCTCGGCCATGCGGTGGGTCTGGTCGCGGGTGGTCATGGCCTTGCCCTCGCCGCGGGCGGCGTTGAAGAGTTCATCGGCGAGTTTGTTGGCCATGGGGCGGCCCTTCTCGGAGCGGGCCGCGTCGATGATCCAGCGGAAGGCGAGCGACTGCTGGCGTTTGCTGGTGACCTGGATGGGCACCTGGTAGTTGGCGCCGCCGATGCGCTTGGAGCGGACCTCGACGAAGGGCTTGATGTTGCTGATGGCCCGCTGGAAAACCTCGATGGATTCCTTGGGGGCGTTGGGGTCGGTCTCTTTGGCGAGTTTTTCCTGGATGATGTCCATGGCGCCGTAGACGAGGCGCTGCGAGGTGGCCTTCTTGCCGCGCTCCATGAGGCAGTTGATGAACTTCGACAGGACCTTGTCGTTGAAACGGGGGTCGGGGCGGAGTTGGCGGGCGGAGGCGGTGGGGCTGAAGGCCATGGAAGGGACTCCGAGGAAAAGGCTCCGATCCGCTTGGGCGTCTCGCCGGGCTTACGCGGCCCGGGGATTCGACGCGACAGGATGGGAGGAAAGGACGCGAGACGCGAGACTTCAGACGCGAGCAACGGAGAACCAGCAGGCCGCAGCGCGAGACTGGTGTCTCACGTCTGGCGTCTGGTGTCTCAGGTGCCCTTGCCGCGCTTGGCACCGTACTTGGAGCGGCCCTGCTTGCGTTTTTCGACGCCGAGGCAGTCGAGCGAGCCGCGCACGATGTGGTAGCGGACACCGGGAAGATCGCGGACGCGGCCGCCGCGCACGAGGACGATGGAGTGCTCTTGCAGGTTGTGGCCCTCACCGCCGATGTAGGCCGTGACTTCCTTGCCGTTGGAGAGGCGCACGCGGGCGACCTTGCGCAGAGCCGAGTTGGGCTTCTTGGGAGTTTGCGTGCGGACGATGAGGCAGACGCCGCGCTTCTGCGGGGCTTGGTTCAAGTCGCGGGTCTTGGACTTGGTGCCGGGTGAGCGGCGGGGCTTGCGGATGAGTTGGTTGATCGTCGGCATAGTGATGCGGGGCTGGGGGGTTTGGTCGGGAACGTCAAGGATAGCGGGGTGTTCGGGCCGGGCAAGCCCTTTGACGGTGGAAGGCGCGCGGGAGAAGGCTAGTTCGGGGCCTTGGAGAAGGCGTGCTTCTGGGCCTCGGAGAGGACCTCCCTGAGTTTGGAGAGGTCGGTGCCGCCGCCCTGGGCAAGGTCGGGCTTGCCGCCGCCCCGCCCGCCACAAGCCGCGGCGGCAATTTTGACCCAGTCTCCGGCGGCGAGGCCGCGCTTGATGAGGGCCTCGGGCACGGCCGCGATGATGGTGAGTTTGCCCGCGTCGCTATCTGGGCTGACGAGGAGAACGGCCGAGCGGGGGCGCTTCTGGCGGAAGGTGTTGAGCGCAGCAGTGAGGGCGTCCTTGTCGCTGCCGGCCTCGATCGCGGCGACGATGAAGGGGTGGGCATCCCACTCGGAGGAGTCGGCCATGCTCGCGGCGACCTTGGCGACGGCCTCGGCACGGCCGGCGGAGGCCTTCTTCGAAGCGTCCTTGGCGCGCTCCTGCAGGGATGCAAGGGCCACGCGAAGTTTCTGCTTGGCGACGAGAGGGATGGTGAGCGTGTCGATCTGCGACGCGACGGCGTGGACCTCGGCCACGAGGGCATCGCCCTCGAGTTTGTCGGCGGCCATGAGGCGTTCGGCCAGGCCGTTGGCCGCGGCCTGCGCGGCGAGGGCGGGCACGCCGCTGATGGCGGTGAGGCGGCGGACACCCTTGGCGACGGCCTCTTCGGAGATGAGGGCGAAGGCGCCGATGGCGCCGGTGCTGGCGACGTGGGTGCCGCCGCAGAACTCGATGGAGCGTTCGAGGCCGGCGGCGTTGACCTTGCCCGCGAGGCAATCGGCCACGGGCGTGCCGATGCTGACGACACGGACGGGGTCCGGGTAGGCCTCGCCGAAGACGGCGCGCAGGCCGGGGATGGCCTTGCCCGCGGCGAGCGGAGCGGGGAGCGAGAAGACTTCGAGATCGGCATTGACGTTGGCGCGGACTTCGGTTTCGATGCGGGCGAGTTCTTCGGGGGCGACGGGCCTGCCGTGAGAGAAGTCGAAGCGGAGGCGGTCGTCGGCGACGAGCGAACCCTTCTGGTTCACCTCGGGGCCGAGCGTGCGGGCCAGGGCGAGGTTGAGCAGGTGCGTGGCGGTGTGGTTGGAGGCGACAGCCGCGCGGCGAGATTCGTCGAGGGAGAGAACCACATCGTCGCCGACACGAATCTCTCGCTTGTGGACGCGCCCCATGTGAACGACGTAGCCGCCGAAGGCCCTGGTTTCTTCGACGCGGAAATCACCGCCCCCGCCCCCCCCACCGCGCGTGCCGGTCGAGTCGTCGTTGCGGGCCGAGCCGGACTGGGAGTCGCGCGTGGCCTCGATGCGGCCGGTGTCGCCGACCTGCCCGCCCGTTTCGGCGTAGAAGTTGGTGCGGTCGAGGATGACCCCGACGGGGCGAAGGCCCGCGCTGCTGCCGACGGACTCGGCGAAGCCGCCCCCCCCGCCCACCTCACCTTCCCAGATGGCCCTGACGGTGGCGCGGATGCTCCGGCCGTGGAACTTGTCGCCGTCGTCGGTGGGGTTGATGCCCATGTGCCTGAGTTTGGCGATTGCCTCCGTGCCGAGGGCGAGGCCGCCGTGGTCGGCGGCGAACTTGCCGCCGGAGCCGGCGCGGGCCTTCTCGCGGGCTTCCTCCATGAGTTTGTCGAAGCCCGCGGTGTCCACCTTCAGGCCGCGCTCCTCGGCCATGAGCACGGTGAGGTCGATGGGGAAGCCGAAGGTGTCGTACAACTTGAAGGCATCGTCGGCGGGGAGCGTGCGGGTGGGGCCGAAGTACTGGTCGGCCCAGCGCGGCGACATGCTCTGGGGCACGAAGGTGCCGGCGAGCGCGGGGTTCTTGGGAGAGGTGATTTCGAGCGCCCACCCGCCGCTGTGGGTGCGCCGGATGGAGGCGGTGGCACCGTCCATCTGCATGTGGGGCGTGAGGCGTGCGCGGGCGAAGGCCTGAACGCAGGCCTCGTCAAAGAGCACGATGCCGCGGTCGAGCGTGCGAGCGAAACTCTCTTCTTCGTCGCGGATGACGGCCGCGACCCGGGCGGGGTCTTTGCGGAGTTCGGGGAAGAACTCGCCCATCTGCTCCACGACGATGGGTGTGAGTTGACTGAAGAAGCCGGTCTTGGCGCCGAGCATCTGGCGACCGTAGCGAACGGCGCGGCGGATGATGCGGCGGAGGACGTAGCCCCGCCCTTCGTTGCTGGGGACGGCGCCGTCGGTGATGGCGAAGGTGAGCGTGCGGATGTGATCGGCGATCACGCGGTAGGCCATATCGACCTGGTCTTTGTCGGCGGGGCCGACCTTGCCGCGGTAGGGCTGGCGGGTGCCGGTAACGCGCTCGATGGCGGCGAAGAGGGGGAGGAAGACGTCGGTGTCGTAGTTGCTGGGCTTGTCTTGCAGGATGGAGACGAGGCGCTCGAAGCCCATGCCGGTGTCGATGTGCTTGGCGGGGAGAGGTTGCAGGCCGCGCTCGGAGCGGTTGAACTGGATGAAGACGTGGTTCCAGAACTCGATGACGTTGGGGTCGCCGGCGTTGACGAGTTTGGAGGCGTCGCGGCTGCCGATGCGGTCGTAGTGAATCTCGCTGCAGGGGCCGCAGGGGCCGGTCTCGCCCATCTCCCAGAAGTTGTCCTTCATGGAGCCGGGGAGGATGCGGGCGTCCGGGAGGTATTCGAGCCAGATGCGGCGGGCTTCAAGGTCGGGCGCGAGTTCGGCCCTGGCATCACCGCCGAAGTAGGTGGCGTAGAGGCGGGAGGGGTCGATGCCGTAGACCTTGGTGAGGAGTTCCCACGCCCAGGCGATGGACTCGGCCTTGAAGTAGTCGCCGAAAGACCAGGTGCCGAGCATCTCGAAGAAGGTGTGGTGATACGTGTCCTTGCCGACATCGTCGAGGTCGTTGTGCTTGCCGCCGGCGCGGATGCATTTTTGGCTGTTGACGGCGCGCGTCAGGCCGTGGAGCGAAGAGCCGGGGGGCACGCTGCCCAGGAAGCAGGGCTTGAACTGGTTCATGCCCGCGTTGGCGAAGAGGAGCGTGGGGTCGTCGTGCGGAACGACGGGGGAGGAGGGGATGAAGGTGTGGCCGGCCGCGCGTGCGCCAGGGCCGCCCGGCGCCGAGGCGGCGGGTTTGGAGGCGTAAAACTCGATGAAGGCGCGGCGGATTTCGGCGGCGGAACGGGGCTGCGGGGGGGGCGGGGGCATGGGGGCGGACTAGAGGTGGAAAGCGCGCGGCAACGGGCGCGCGGATGGGTGCGAAAGGTGGTACGCTGGTGCCACTCAGGGCGAGCGACAAAAGGGATTCTCATGCGCCACTGCGATTTGTGTGTGATCGGTTCCGGTCCCGGGGGCTTCAAGGGGGCGATTCAGGCCGCGAAACTCGGCAAGGACGTGGTGCTGCTGGAACGCATGGAGGTGGTGGGCGGGGTGGCGATCAACACGGGGACGATTCCCAGCAAGGCGCTGCGTGAGGCGATTCTGGCGGTGACGGGGGCGGTGCAGCACGCGACGCTGGCGAGCCCGGCGGAGGCGCTCATGGGGCGGGACGCGAAACTGAGCCGCGTGGTGGCGTATTGCCAGCGCGTGATCCGCAGCGAGGTGGACCTGACGCGGAACCAGTTGCTCTCGAACGGGGTGGAGATCATCAACGGGCACGGCTCGTTCATTGATGCGCACACGATTCAGTGCGACGGGGCGCGGGGGATGGAGACGATCACGGCCGAGAAGATCCTGCTGGGGGTGGGCACGACGCCCTCCAAGCCGCCGAACATTCCGTTTGACCGGGAGACGATCATCACGAGCGATGAGGTGCTGCGGATGGACAAACTGCCGCGCAGCATGATCATCGTGGGCGGCGGCGTGATCGGGACGGAGTACGCCAGCATGCTGGCGCTGCTGGGCGTGCGGGTAACGCTGATCGAGGCGCGGCCGCGGCTGCTGGAGTTCATTGACCAAGAGGTGGGCGAGGCCTTGCAGTATCACCTGCGGAACATGGGCGTGACGCTGCGGATGAACGAGAAGGTGGTGGGGATCACGAGCGTGGATGCGCCGCCGGGCTCGCGCACGGTGGACGGGGTGATGGCGGAGGCGATTCTGGAGAGCGGCAAGACGCTGCGGGCGGACTGCCTGATGTACGCGATCGGGCGGCAGGGGGCGACGGCGGCGCTCAACCTGGGTTCGGCGGGTCTGGAGGCGGACAACCGCGGGCGGATCAAGGTGAACGGGTTCTACCAGACGGCGCAGGAGCACATCTACGCGGTGGGGGATGTGATCGGGTTCCCGGCGCTTGCGAGCACGAGCATGGAGCAGGGACGGCTGGCCTCGATGCACATGTTCGGCACGCCGGGGGAGAGCGTGCCGTCGCTGATCCCCTACGGCATCTACTCGATCCCGGAGATTTCGATGGTGGGGTGGACGGAGGAGCAACTCACCAAGGACGGCATCCCCTACGAGGCGGGCATCGCGCAGTACAAGGAGGTGGCGCGGGGCAAACTGCTGGGGGATGACATCGGGATGCTCAAGTTGCTGATCCATCAGGAGTCGCGGGCGATTCTGGGGGTACACGTGATCGGGACGAACGCCACGGAACTGATCCACATCGGGCAGGCGGTGATGGCGTTCAAGGGGACGGCGGATTACTTTGTGACGACGGTGTTCAACTACCCGACGCTGGCGGAGTGCTACAAGATCGCCGCGTTCAACGGGTTGAACAAGTTGCGGAGTGTGTGAGCGTGTGAGGCCGGCGGGGCCGGGGCGTGCCGCGCGATTGTGCTCGCCTGCCCGGCCGTTGTTGCGCTGGTGCGCTGGTGTTGCGCGGGGCTCGGCCGGGGCGGGGTGCCGGTGCCGGGAGGAAATGCTGGCACGCGGGTTGATACGAACCTGTCATGGTTGTGTCTGCGCGAAAAGGCGGTGCGGGGGGTTCACGCGCCAAGCGTGCGGACTACCGGCATGTGGGGGCGATGGTGGTTCGGCGGGCCCACCTGGCCGTGGCGACGCACACGATGGCGGTGGAGGCGATGACGCGCCGGGCGGGCGACGCCGGGGCGGCTGATGCCGCGCGAGGCCGGGCGGTGAAGGGGGTGGAGCCGTGAA
>CAZNEU010000217.1:0-5594 GCA_964571915.1 uncultured Phycisphaeraceae bacterium | reverse complement strand
GCTCGGCGAGATCGACGGGGCAATCGCGGTGAGCCGTCGCGCCCGCGAAGTGGCCCCGCACGACCCCGCCGCGGCGGCGAATCTGGGCGCCTCGCTCACCGCCGCGGGGCTGGTGAAGGAGGCGACGCAACTCCTCCGCATCGGCCTGGCCAGCGCCCCCCACAAGCCGAGCCTGGTTTCCAACTACCTCGGCACGCTCAACTACGACCCGGACCTGAGCGACCACTTCATCCGCTCCGAGCACCTGCGTGTGTGCCAGTGGCTGGCGGGCAACTCCCCTTCCCGTGCCACCGAAGTCGATAGCGCCGGCGATCGACTTCGGTGCGAACCGACCCGCCCCCTGCGCATCGGCTTTGTCTCCGCCGATTTTCGGGCCCACGCGGTGGCGTGGTTCATCAGCGCCATCGTGCAGCACATGGACAAGTCGCACTTCACGCCATTTGCCTACTTCAACGGCACACGCGACGCGGTGAGCGCCGTGCTGCGGCCTCTGTTTTCCGGCGGCTGGTTCGACTGTCTGGGCGTCTCCGACGAGCGCCTGGCCCAGAAGATCAAGGATGACCGCATCGACATCCTCTTTGACCTCTCCGGCCACACCGACGGCACGCGGCTGTCGATGTTCCGCAAGCGTGCCGCGCCCGTGCAGGTGAACTATCTTGGTTACCCCAACACCACGGGCCTGCCGGAGATGGATTTTCGGCTGGTGGATGCGTACACCGACCCGCTGCCTGCCTTGCCCACTGCCGGCGCGAGGAGCGTGCCAGCATCTACCATCAGCGAACCAGCCCTTGATCCACGCACCGACCCCGCCGGCCCCGCCACCGAGCGCTACATCCGCCTGGACCGCTGCTTCCTCTGCTACACACCGCCGACGGATGCGCCCGACCCCGGCCCGCTGCCATGCGAAGCGGCCGGTGTGGCCGGTGTGGCCGGTGTGGCGGGTGTGGGGGGTGGGCAGGGGCACATCACGTTCATCAGTTGCAACGCGGGCCAGAAACTCAACCCGCGCCTCTTCGCGCTCTGGGGCCGAGTCCTCGAAGCCGTCTCCGGTTCGCGTCTCATCATCAAGCACCGCGGCCTCTCCTCCGCGGGCGTGATGGACATGACGCGCCAGTGGCTTGCCGAAGCCCGCATCGACGCGGCCCGCGTTGACCTCATCGGCTGGATGCCCGACATGGCCAGCCACCTCGATCATTACCTGCGGGCCGATATCGCCCTCGACTCTGCTCCCTACAACGGCACCACCACCACCTGCGAGGCCCTGTTCATGGGTGTGCCCGTCATCGGCCTGCGCGGCAGCACGCACGCGGGCCGCGTGGGTGTGAGCCTGCTCACCGCCGCGGGCGTGCCCGAACTGCTCGCGGACGATGCCGAGGGCTATGTGCGTCTGGCCGTTGAACTGGCCGCCGACCGCCCTTGCCTTGCCCGGTATCGCGCCACGCTCCGGCAGCGCGTGGTGGCATCGCCGTTGTGCGATGGGTCCGGCATGGCGCGGGCGCTCGAGGGAGCGTGCCGGGCCATGTGGCAGGCCGCGCCGTGGGCCGTTACCACTTCGCGTTGAACACCCGCACGGCCGCCACCTTCGCCACCTTCGCCGCGTGCGCATGACCTTTCACAACCGCCACGGCGTGTGTGGGCCCTCGGCCACGCCGCAAATCCTGTCCTGCGCGTTGATACCGCCCCACGGTGTCGCCGCCGCTTGATCCGAACAAACACCGCTCCATATACTCATCCAGCCATGCGCGGCATGTCGCCGCGCGGCCACCAACACCCGGGCTTCGGCCGCGTTTTGCCGAACGCCCAACTCGATTTTCTGGAGCATCACATGAACCGTTTGCTTGCACTCATGGTCGGCACCAGCCTCATGTGTTCCGCGCCGCTGCTGGCGCAGGGCACGAAGGCCGAGAAGCCCAAAGACACGCCCAAGGCCGCAGCGCCCGCAGCGCCCGCCGCGGACGGCAAGAAGGCCGAAGCCTCGATGGAAGAGACGATGAAGGCCTATGAGGCGGTGGGCAAGCCCGGCCCGCAGCACGCCTGGATCGCCAGGAGCGCGGGCCACTGGAAGACCAGCATGAAGATGTGGAACCCCGACGGCAGCGCCATGGACGGCGGCGCGGGCGACATGAAGTGCAAGATGACGATGGGCGGCCGCTTCCTCGCCATGGACTTCAAGTCGAACTTCATGGGTCAGGAGTTCCAAGGCGCGGGCATGATGGGCTACAACAATATCGACAAGCGCTTCGAGTGTACCTGGTACGACACCATGACCACGGGCATCATGATGATGACCGGCCAGGCCTCCCCCGACGGCAAGGTCCTCACCATGACCGGCCCGTGCACCGAGCCCGACGGCACCAAGTGCGAGATGAAGCAGGTCTCCACGTGGGCCTCCGACACCTCCTACACCGAGGTCTTCTCCAAGATCATCGGCGGCAAAGAGGTGAAGCAGATGGAGATCACCTACACCAAGAGCGCCGATCAGCCCATGAAGGACGAGAAGAAGTCTGACAAGAAGGAAGACAAGAAGGCCGGCCACTAAGACGCGGTTTCAGAACGCCCCTCCCAGAGGGAGTGGGTTGGGGGGTGGGCGGGTTTTCCCCCTTCTGAAACAGTCTCTATTGATCTCTGCGCAGCGACAGCGCACCGTACAACACCCGGATGGCTGGGAATCAGGCCCGATTCGGCACGTGCCATGCTTCATTGGCTGCGCAGAGATCAATAAGCCCGCCCGCGGGCAACGGCCCACCCTCTGCATCGTGAACCCCCCGAGGCCGGCCTCGGGGGGTTTTTTCATGCCCCACCGGGCTCGGGTGCCGAAAGAGGTTGTGGGTGCCGACCGCACTCGCGGCCGTCGCTTCTGAATCCGAACCTTCCTTCCTCACCCCCGGCCCGCTCAGGTGCGCGTCGGGGGCTTTGAGGAGGCCTGAGAGACAAGCCACGGTCGCGTCCCGCCGACCCCGGGGCCGAGTGCCCTGTGGCCGCACGCTGGACCGGCACGCATCGGGGCGAGAGCAAGCCTTCTTGTTGGCGAGCAGACGCAGCATGCTCAGGCGCTCAATGGGTACACGCGTTCGCGTGCGAGTTGCTCGTGCGCACACGCCAGGCACGCGAGCAGATCGTCGCGTGTCAGGCCCGGATAGTTGCGGAGCACATCTGCCCCGGCCCAGCCTTGCGCGAGCAGCCCCACAAGGTGCTCAACCGACAGCCGGGTTCCCTTGACCACGGCTTTTCCGCTCAGCACATTCGGGTCCAGCGTAATGCGCGGCAGCCTGTCCATGCCGCAATGGGAGCGGGCGAAGTGCGAGACTTGCCCGTCCTCACACCCTCGGCAGCGGGTTCCTCTTCAGCCATTCCTTCATCCCCCGCACCTCGCCCAGCGTCAGCACCGCCGGCACGCGCTTCGCCACATCCGCCAGCCCGAAGCGTGCCGCCGCCTCCGGCAGCCGCTCTGCCTTCATCTTCATGTCCGCGGCCGCTTCCGCAATCGTGTACACACGCGGCCCCGCCTTGGGCTTGCCCGCCTCCACGCGGCTGTCCTTCAGCCCCACCGTGCGGTTGAACACCAGCCGCGCCGCCGGCGTGCCCACGCCGGTCGAGTCGGCATCCACGCAGAAGTAGCCCAGACGCTCGAACTGAAACACGTCCCCCGCTTTCGCCCGCGCGGCCATCTCCGGGTCAATCCGCGCCCGCACCACTTCCAGCGACTTCACGTTCAGGTCATCCGCGTAGTTCCCTGTGCGGCTCCCCGGCTCCTCGGCCGTGAACAGCCGCTCAAACAGCCGCACCTCCGCCTCCACACTCTGTCCCTGCAGCGCGCTGATCCAGTGCAGCGTGGCCCTCACCTTCTTGGTCGGCTTGCCGTCCGGCCCGTGCGGAGAGTCTCCGCCGCGCGTGGCCGGGTCGTAGGTGCAGCGCACCGCGATCACACGCCCGCCCGCATCCTTCTCCACGCCCGTGCAGGTGATGAAGTAGCCCCAGCGCAGCCGCACCTCGGCGCCCGGCGACAGGCGGAAGAACCCCGGCGGCGGGTTCTGGGCAAAGTCCTCTTCCTCAATGAACAACTCGCCCGTGAACGGCACCTTGATCGTCCCCGCCGCGGCATCCTCGGGGTTCACCACGAAGTCCACCGGGTCAACATTGGGCTGCCCGTCCGCCCCGCGCGGCCAGTTCTCGATCACCACCTTGAGCGGCCGCAGCACCGCCATGGTGCGCGCGGCGGCTTTGTTCAGCACGTCGCGGCAGGCGTTCTCCAGACGCGACAGATCAATGAAACTCTCCACCTTGGTCACGCCCACATCTTCGCACAGGTTCCACAACGCCGCGGCCGGGTAGCCGCGCCGGCGCAGGCCGCTGAGCGTGGGCATCCGCGGGTCGTCCCACCCCTTCACGATCCCCTCCTGCACCATCTTCAGCAGGTTGCGCTTGCTCAGCACGGTGTACGTCGGGCGGAACTTGGCGAACTCGATCTGCCGGCTGTGGTGAATTTTCCTGCCCCACGGCCCGCTCCCGTCATCCGTCCGCCCCTCGTTGATGGTGTCGATCAGCCAGTCGTACAGCGGCCGGTGGTTCTCAAACTCCAGCGTGCAGATGGAGTGCGTGATCCCCTCCAGCGAGTCCTCGATGCCGTGGGCCCAGTCGTACATCGGGTAGATGCACCACAGCGCGGCCGTGTTGTGGTGGGCCTCGTGCAGCACGCGGTACAGCACCGGGTCGCGCAGGTTGAAGTTGGGCGAGGCCAGGTCGATCTTGGCCCGCAGCGTCATGCTCCCGTCGGCGTGCTGGCCCTCCTTCATCTCGGCAAACAGGCGCACGCTCTCCGCGGCGGGCCGATCGCGGAAGGGGCTGGTGGCGGGCGTGCCGGGGCTCCCGCGCCGGGCACTCACCTCCTCGCCCGAAAGTTCGCAGACGTACGCCCTGCCCTTGTTGATGAGTTCCACCGCGAAGGCGTACATCGGCGCGAAGTAGTCGCTGGCGAAGAACAGGCCGCCCGCGTGCGGGCCGGTGTCAAAGTGCGCACCCAGCCACTTCACATCCGCCTTGATCGCGTCCACATACTCCTGCTCTTCCCTGGCGGGGTTGGTGTCGTCAAAGCGCAGGTTGAACTTGCCGCCGTACTGCCTGGCCAGCCCGTAGTTCAGGCAGATGCTCTTGGCGTGCCCCACGTGCAGGTAGCCGTTGGGCTCGGGCGGAAAGCGTGTGTGGACCGCCGTGCCGCCTGCGGCCGCGACCCGGCCCAGCCCCCACCGTCCTGACGCGACATCCGCATCCACGATCTCGTGGATGAAGTGGCGGGGGGCTGTCGCGGCCGCGGCGGGCGTGCCGCGGGGTGGCACATGCTGTGAGTCCGTCATGCGAGCCTACCCATTGCGCCGGGCCACGGTCGTGCCGCGCTCCACGCGAGACCGGCGTGCCGACGGGCAACGCTAGGCTGCGTCTGACGGATCGTTCCCGGGCACCTCGGCTCTCCGAGCCGCGCCGCAATCCTGCGAGTTTCAATGCCGGCTCCGCCACGGCGGACCTTCTGTCTTTGAGACGGCTACAACCTTGTCATACGTATGTTTGAACAGAGTCCGTGCTTCTAGCTGTTTATTTTG
>CAZNEU010000216.1:0-3389 GCA_964571915.1 uncultured Phycisphaeraceae bacterium | reverse complement strand
CACGTAGGGGATGTCTTTCGACTCCAGGTCGCGCCTGGGGATGTTGCCCCCGTCGAGCGTGATGCTCTTGCAGTCGTCGGCAACAGTCACCATCGAGAAGGCCTTGCCGCCCGTGCTGTCGGTCTTCTTGAACTTGGCGGTGCTGCCCTCGGGAATCTTGAAGTGAAGGTCGGCGACAACGGCCTCGGCATCGTTCATGAGAAACACGCCGTCGGCCTCGCCGTAGGCCGTGAGTTCGGTGTCTTCGGTGAACATGCCGGCGTGAAACTTGCTGCGCGTGACCTTGGCGTGGTTTGACGGGACACCGGCGTTAAACTCATCGCCCGAAAAGTGCTGCTTGAACGGGTTGTCGGCCATGCCGGTGAACTTGCGCGAGTCCTTGTTGAAGTTGATGAGGTCGGCGGTGATGACAATGTCGGCCCGCGCGCCGGCGCACAGCAGGAGCAGCGCGGCACACACACCGGCGCGCAGGGCCGTGCCGCGTGGGCCAGTGCGGGCGAGGTCGGGCCTCACATCGTCCCCCTGCGCCGCCGTGCCGCGCCCAGCAGGCCGCACGCCGCGAGCACGCCCACGGACGGGGCGGGCAGGCTCACCACCTGGCTTGCAGCAAACGTGCCGAGCAGCGGATTGCCGAAGGTGTCAAGGAAGTTGCCGCGCACGAAGAACTCCATCTCCTGCTGGCCCTGCGTGGGGAAGAACTCCTTCATGGCCCGCGAGCCCAGGGTCAGGTCGCCCATGGACCACGTGAGCGTGGCCTGGAGCACGCTGTTGGCGCCGCTCACACTCGTGTCGGGCACGATGAAGGCATCCACCAGCGTGGCGATCAGGGGGATCAAGCCGTCGCTCTGCGTGATCATCAGCGAAGAATCGTCCAGGGTCCAGGCACCGGGAATGTCCGCATCCGGACCCAGCAGCCGCATGGGCGACACCGAGAGCGTTGAGCCCGCCAGCGTGTCGGATGGACCCGACGTGCCGTCGGCGTACTTGACGAACGTGATGGGAACCTGCGAGAACGAGAACTCGCTCCCGTCGAAACTCATCTGGGACGTGCCGCCGGAAGACGCGGGTGTGGCACCGGTGCTGGGGCCGGATTCCTTCCCCTTCTCCTTCTTCTTGGCCGGGGCGTTCTCGGTCAAGCACCCCTCGTAGGGCGACTTGCCGCCGTTGTCGGCGTTGGTCAGGCGTGTGATGAACGACCACAGGAACTCGTCGGGCATGATCTCCTTGCCCGGATCGGTGGCGAGCGTGATCATCTGCTTGTCGTCCGAAATGGTGACGTTCGGGAACGCCTTGCCGCCCGTGCTGGCCGGGTCGATCATGTCCTTGGGTGCCCCCAGGCCGTCCTTGCGCAGCAGGTTGATGTGGATGTCGCCGATCTTCTTCTTGGTCTTGTTCTGGAAGATCCCGCCACGGGGCTTGTCCGCCGGGGGCGCGGCACCGGCAACCATGGTGGGAAAACCGACGGATTGGAACTTATAGGGCTTGCTGCAGTCGAAGATGGCCGTGCCCGTCAGATCGACACCGGTCACATCGTCGCGCCGGATGCCCTTGGTCTTGGCATCGCCGGTGAGGCCGCCGATCATGTCCTTGTACGGGCCGGCATCATCGGGAAAGGCGGGGGCGTGCCGGTCGCTGATGTCGGGGGCTTTGATCTTGTCCCACTGGATCAGGACCATCGCGGCCTGAACCGTGCCCGCAGCGCACAGAATCGCCGCCACGGCCGCCACCATGCACACACGCGGAGCACGCACACCCAACCGGGCCTGGCTCAAAGACATGGATCCTCTCCTTCGCTCTTCCTTCCGACACGCGGGACATGCACCGCCCCGCACAAGCCCAACATGCCACAAGGGACCGAGAATGTCAAGGCCCACGCACGATTCCATCCCAAAATAGGGAAGGCACCCACATGGCCGCATGGCCAAACGCCTCCTCACACTCAGGCATCGCTCTAAGATCGCCCGTGCCAGCCCCGACACCCCCATCCGGCGACTCTCCAGCCGCCGCGGCTGTGGCCCGGACCCTGTCCCGCCACCCCCGGCCCCTGGGTGGCGACCCTGTCCGCTCCCTCCCCGCCCCCATCATCAGCCTGTCGGGCATGGTGCTGAACAATGCAGGCGGGGCCTTGGACCACGACCTGCCCAAGCGCAAGCCGCCCTGGCTCAAGGCCAAGGTGCCCAGCGGGCCGGGCTACGAACGCCTCAAGGGAATCATGCAGGAGCACCGCCTCCACACCGTGTGCGAGGAAGCGGGCTGCCCCAACATGGGCGAGTGCTGGGACCGCGGCGTGGCGACAATCATGATCCTGGGCGACACCTGCACCCGCGCGTGCGGCTTCTGCAACGTCAAGACCGGTCGCCCGACCACTCTCGACAAGGACGAGCCGCGGCGCGTGGCCGAGAGTTTGCGCCTCATGGGCCTCAGGCACGTCGTCATCACCAGCGTGAACCGCGACGAACTGCCCGATGGCGGCGCGGCGATCTGGGCGGAAACGATCATCCGCACGCGCGACGCCTGCCCCCAGATGAGCATTGAGGTGCTGATCCCTGATTTTCTGGGAGACGCGGCGGCGCTTCAGATGGTGATTGACGCGCGTCCGCACATCATCAACCACAACCTGGAGACCGTCCGCCGCATGTACCCCGCCGTGCGCCCCAGCGCCCAGTTTGATCGCTCGCTGGAGTTGCTCCGCCGCGTGAAAGAGGCGGGCCGCGTGGCCAAGACGGGCATCATGGTCGGCATCGGCGAGAACGATGAGGAGGTGCTGGAGTTGCTTGATGAGGTGGTTGCCGCGACGGCGGCGCGGCCAAGGGAACATGGGACCAAGGGATCAAGGGATCAAGGGATCGAGGGATCGAGGGATCAAGAGACCGAGGGATCAAGGGATCGAGGGATCAAGGGATCGGAAGAACAACGGAGCGCGGAAGCGGTGGCGAACGCCGCGCCCGACTCGATCCCTGGCTCCCTGGCTCCCTCGATCCCTTCGCACGCTCCGCCGCCACGCGGCGGAGCGTGCGACATCCTCACCATCGGCCAGTACCTGCAGCCCACACGCAACCACCTGCCCGTGGAGCGCTTCGTCACGCCCGAGCGGTTCGCGTTCTTCAAGACTGAGGGCCTGAAGCGCGGCTTCAAGGTCGTCGAATCCGGCCCGCTCGTCCGCTCCAGCTACCACGCCGACCACCAGGCGGACGGGTTGACGGACATTCTCGCCGCGCGTCGCTGAACACATCGCCCGTCCCGTGTCTGGATTCAACGTATAGGCTGTGCTATACTACCGCGTCCACGACGGACGCTTCCGGCAGGGATTGCCGGGCTGCAAGCCAAGGACGGCGACGCGGACGGAGTCCGCGGGTAGTCAGGATGCTCGCACCCCACCCTCCCCTCCC